>JAGVVH010000056.1 GCA_019135895.1 Bacteroidota bacterium
GTAATTTTTGATAAATCTTATAAGAAAGAAAACTTTTTCCAAACATCATGGGCTAATAATACTTGAAAACAAGAAAAATACAATTTTAGTTCTGTTGGGTTTTGAGACAGCCTCTATTTTCTTTATAGATTAGTTTGTTACGAGTAGGAGCGTTATATTATGAACAAACGATACAATACCCCAAAATGTTCGCGTGGTACAAATATAACGCTCCTCTGGAGCGGGTGGGTTTTGTTGGGCGCCGGCTACAAATATAACGCCACGCTGTGGCGGAATCGGGTGGTCGTTGCAAATTATTAAGAGATTTATTCCCGGAAGGGAATACAGCTTGGTAGCATCGAGATTCCGAACAAATCTCCCATTCCGGAGGAATGCGCCCATCGTTGAACAATCATTCTCGGCAATGTCTTGTCGAACATGCCGAAACTAAAAACTAAAAACTCAACATTCGCCTGCCGACGGGATAGGTGTGAAAACATTCAACAATCTATTCCCCAAATACACCATCTTTTCCTCGTTTCAATTTTATAGTCACTGAATTTTTTTTCATAGCCACTAAATTCTTTCCCGACAATCAGCCTCTCAAAAGCCCTCTCATTCGACCTTAAAAAAGATGAAAGAAGACTACATTTTTTAAATGATTACTTTTTACAATATAATTACTAAAAATAAGTTTTATCGAAAAGAATAATTCTTAATTTTGTGAGCTTTTAGGAAAGAATTAGCGGTTATTTTAAAGAACTACAAAATATATACTAAACTTGAATAAAGTATTTAAGATATTTGGATTAGGAATTATTACTTTAATTGTACTGTATTTGATATGGTTAAAACTCCCAATTACCATAAATCGTCATTCAGACATTAAATTAGGTAATAAAATCATCGAAAAGATTGAAGCTTACAGAAAATCAAATGGATTACCTGAATCAAATGATTGGGAAACATTAAAGAAATTCGGGTTCATTGACCATCTTGATTATTTAGAGCCAGAGTACGAAAAACTAAACGACAATGAGTATCAATTGGTATTTCTTGAAGGTTTTGATGGCCCTTATTTAATGTGGACTTCGAAAGACAAAAAATGGAAAATTGACCAGCCTCTTTTCCCCGATAATTGGGTACATAATAAACTAAATACGGAAATAATTAAAATAAAATGTGATTCAATTTATCCGAATGAAAATCTTTTCATTGAACTTAAATCTCTTGATTCTGATAATGAAAATGTAAATCAGAATAAATTTAAGTTTCGATTAAGTAAAAATACAAATCGTCAAGACTTAGATTTATATAGCGACACGATTTACAGCACAACTCAAATAATTGAATTCAAAGACTTTAACAATGATAAAATAAAAGATATTTTAATTCAAAATGAGTCTGATGTTAGAAGTAACTGGACTTATAATCTTTATTTAGTCGATATAAAAAATGCGAAATTAACAAAAGTTAAAGGCTTTAGTGAAATAAAAAATCCAAACTATTTGAAAGAGTTTAACCTTATAGATAACTATGTGAATTCAGGAAAAAATTGGACTAGTTTTTATAAAATACAAAATGACTCAATCATAGATTTGGGATTCATCATTTACGATGACCAAACCGAAGATGGAAATTATAAAAAGGAATATATAAAGACAATTGAAAAAATTAAAAACAATCGCTAATATCGTGTATAAAATATAGAGGTTTAATAGGTTAATTGAAGTTTTCTTTCATGCATCTGCGTTTGTGTCAGTGTATAGGAAATCGAACTTAATCCCCGACGTTCCATACCGTCAACCGTAATGTAATGATATATTAAATGAGAAAAATAATCAATAACTAATAATCAATACTTTATAATTATGGCTAGAAAAATTTATGACCCATGGGAAAAAAAATCCAAATGGGTAGATAGATCAATAAATAAGTTTATTGGAACAACTTACAAACCTCCTAAACATAAGTCTTCAGAAGGTTGTATGGTGTTTATTTTTATATTAATAGTTAGTATTATTTCAGCTTTCATTATACTTTAAATTTGATCTTTTCTAGGCTTGTTGCTATTTCAACTTTTGTTGTCAGCGTCCCCTTTTTAGGACTGCTTGTAAATATTCCTTGTTCATTTCACAATTATAATTATCAAATAGGGTTTGCCTCCAAATGAAATTAATAGAATGGAAAATGAGGGGAAAAATGTAGAGACGCAAAATCTTGCGTCTCTACCAATTAATATACATAAGGGATAATTCTGTATTTCACTCTTTGAGTATAGTCATCCCACAAATCTCCGTATTTGGCGCGGCAGATTTTGTCGTCGTTAAGCTGGCGGGGAACCAACAGGGCAACGTAATAGAGCGGGTAGAGCCACACCCAAAGCGTCCCGGGATAGCCTACACTCAGCGCAATGCCAACTCCCATGAGGATTTCTCCCAGATAGTTAATGTGTCTGCTGACACCCCAAAAGCCGTTTACCAGAATCGATTTATTGCCGTTGGTAAGGGTTTCCGGTTTTATGCGGAGAAAGGATTTATCGGGTTGAATTTTAAAGAAATACTTCTGCATGTTGGCACCCCGAGCCAGCGTCCAGCCGGATAAGAATATAACGCCGTAAAGCAACAGCAGCCAGGGAGAGGTCTGCGGATTGGGCATGTCAACGGTTGCCCACAGGGCTATCAAATAGAAGTAGGGGTAAAAGGTGAGACAGCCCCATCCCAACTTTAATCCGACACGTTCTGCCAGAAAATCATAGGTATAGAGATGTACCTTTTCAAAAGTGAGGTAGTCCCAGACAAAATAGGTAATCATAATTCCACACAGCAATATGCCGGGAGTGAAAGCTCCGTTGGCAAGGTAGTGATGAGCCAGAAAGCCGAGCACATTCAACTGAAGCATCACCGCTCCGATAAGATAGAGCCACACTTTGGCATCCAATCTTCCCTCTTTGAATTGCGGATTTTCCAATCTGCCGAAATAGAGCTCTTTCAGGAAAAATTTACCGGTTGACGGATAGGGGAGGACAATCCACAAAGAAAAGATAAGTCCCAGGGTGAAAGCGCCTGCAAGACTATACCATCTTACGGTATAAAGCCAGTCAAAAGGAACCCATCCGATGTAACCTAACAGGAACCACAGCAAAATGCAGGCTATCAGCACCAGCCTGCCGTTAAGTCTGTATTTCAGCAATCCGCCGGTCTTAGCATCCTTGACATGGCCGGTAATCCAGCGACCCGGCAGCCAGTAATTCAGCAACGTAATGATCAGATAGATTATCCAGGGTGTAAAAAATCCTAATACTTTCATGATGATAAATTTTTGGTTTGTTTATTCATTAATGATATAGCCATTTTTAAAGGCAACATTCGGCCCATGAAGAATCGTGCCACTTTATTGGTGAATCCGGGAATGATGAGAGGCCCTTTGCCCAGAGCGTTCAAGGTGGTCTTTGCCACTTCATCTGCATTGAGAGTGCCGGGGGCATCTTTTGCCTGTTGCGCATTTTGATAGCCGGGAGTCCTGATTGCGCCTGCAACAGAAGCAATCACCTCAATACCATGCTGCTTCAGTTCTTTCCAAAGTCCTTCCGCCAAAACGGCATTAAAGGATTTAGTTGCCGCATAAGTGGCTATTTTGGGAGAACCCTGTGTTCCCGCAAGTGATGACATCAGCACAATCCCTCCTTTTTTTCTTGGGATCATCTGAGCGGAAATCAATTTTGAAAGCAACAGCGGAGTCTTGACATTCACCTCGATGATTTTTCCCAGACTCTCTTCGGGAATATCCTCAAAATAACCGATCGGGGCATAAGCTGCATTATAGACCAGCAACCCAATGGCAATGTCAAGCTGTGCAATATAACTTCTGACTTGTTGAAAATCAGACAAGTCCAGTGATTGATAACGAACCTCGATTTTATATTGATTCTGTAACTTGTTTGCCAGCAGCTCCAGCTTATCCAACCGCCGTGCAATTAAAATAAGGTTAACGCCTCGTTTTGCTATTTCTTCTGCAAAAGCCGCCCCAAGTCCTTCAGAAGCTCCTGCTACCAACGCCCAGGGACCGTATTTTGATTTGAAATCTGTCATATAGGTTAAATTGTTTTGGCAAAAATAACTTTTTTACAATATAAAAATTAAAAAAATCTATTTTCCGGATTTATCTGATAGCCAAAAACCAATGAAAAAGTTCTTCCGATTCGCCACTCTTGACGAAGCCGTTTTTTTTAAGTACCCTGAAAGAGGCAAGATTATCCTTGTCAGTGGATGCCGTTATGGCTTTTATTTTGGGTTGCGCTTTTGCCCATTCAATCATGCCCAGCACCATTTCTGTCATATACCCTTGGTTCCGAAACTCTTCATAAACTCCATAGCCGATTTCTATTTCTCCCTTTTCGTTGGGTTCCCCATAGAGGCACAAGTCGCCTACCATTTTATTCTCTTTTTTTGAGATAGCGGTCCAGAGGGTATAATAGAGATAATCCTTGCTTTTGTCAGCCACCATTGGGATGATCGTTTTTTCAAGAGCCTCTTTCAGCTCTGCCCCAATAATCCTTTCAGCATGATTCAGGTTAAGTTCTTCCTCCAACGAATTGTCGCAGCGGAGATACTTCCCTAATTGGTCGTATGTGAGGGGCAGTAGTATCAATCTTTTGGTCTCTTTCATTTTTTTTATTATTAGTATTGACATTTAAGTGAAGGATTAAAAAAGCCGATAGAAATCGGCTTTTTATAATGTCTCCTATATAGCTGAAACTGCTTTTAAAAAAGAGTTATTACTTTTTAATCGGAGTTCCGGATTTTTGAATTTTGGCATTCATTTCGGGAGTTAAGGGAACAATAAGTTCGGCATTGTAGGATTCCGGGAAAGGAAGGTTGAAGATCTGATGAGCTGCAATGGCATAAGTACGCGAGATATCTGCAAAAGAACCTTTTTTAACGGCAGGGTCAACATTGGTGATATAAATAGAAACCGTATTATTGCTATTACGCATAATTTCAAAGGTGCGGATTTGCTGAGGGAACTCTCTTAAAGAGGGGGTCTCAACTTCCCAGAAGCCGAGTTCGGGGTGTGATGGATCAGGTGATTTGAGAGCAGTAACGGTATTCAGATGGCGGTGTCCGGCAACCCAAAGAATCAAATTCGGGAAAGTGTGAAGTTTTGCAATCAGCGTTGCTTCAGAAATAGGGGCATTGGGATCCCATCCAAATTCAGGGTTGGGGTCGTTGAGTCCAATGGGAATATGAGCTGCAATAATCATCAGTTTGCCTTCTGCCTGTCCCTTTTCAAGTTCCTTCACCAGCCAATTATAACGTTCCATGTCAAGAGAGCTGTGTCCATGAACATCTTTACTCGGGTCACTGTCTTTCTGGGTATCATCAAGCACGATAACCTTAACCGGAATATCTGACTTGGGCTCAAAAGAATAACAGAGGAAGCCTCTCTCAACATCAGCTTTATTAAAGCCATGACCTTTAGGATTAGAAACAGTATTAAAAAATTCCGTTGCCCACTCTATTGAAGAAAGAGAACGGCGATTCTTGTCGGCTGGAATTTTCACAGCCTTGGTGCTGCTTACAGGTCCAACGCCGATAACATCGCCATAAACAGTCTTGCCGTCCATTACGCCCATATAAAGTGTTCTTTCATCAATTCCTCCGGGAGAGAAAATGTTTTTCCCCATTTTGATGATGCTGTCTCCAACAAAACTATTTTTGATATATTCATTCGGAGGAAAAATCCCCATCCAATTATGATCATGATTGCCTATTGCCTGATACCAAGGAATAGACTTGTCAAGTCCGGCTGCCTGATATTCGTCCTGATAATCATTGTGTGGTCCTTTAATCGGGTCATCTTTCTCACCTGAATCGGGATTGATATTCTTTCCATCAAGAACATCAATGAACCAGCGGGTTTCGTTATATTGTGAATTGTTGGCGTCATCTCCCAGAGAGATTCCAAAATGAAAAGGATCTTTTTTGTGAAGAGCGTTAATAGTCTGTACGGTGGCATCAAGGACGTGTGTTGTGTAAAGCATAATACCGGAGTAGGCAGAAATGATTCCCCCTTTATATCCAAATAAGATGGCTTGAGCAGGAGATTCTTTATCAGTAATATGGATATCCGTCATCGTGAAGAATTTAATCAGTTTTGCCGAGTTTTCAACTCCATTATGGGTATAGTCGGCAGGCATTAAATCCAATCTTTGTTCATAAGGAAGCCCGGTGCCAAAGTGCCATTTGCCATAGCCGGCCTCAGCATACTTTGAAAGCTCGTAAGGGAATATTTTGGGTGCTCCAAAAGGTACCGAGTCAGGGACAATGGTACGCTCGAAAGTCGTATAAACCTCAGAGTCTATCGGATAGCTCGGTTGTGGTGTGGCCTTGTCAGCTTGTTTACAACTGCTGATCAGAATTAATAAAAGAGCTGCCAATAGCAATGGACAGGTCAGGATTTTGATTTTTTTCATAATGTTTTGTTTTTAATGAATAAAGAATGGAAGTATATTAAAAATTTCTATTAAAACCTAGCTGATAGGTGGCTCCCTTTTTAATAGTCGCACCGGTAGCGGGTATATCACATAGTAAAAGCAGATTAAAACCGCCCCCTAATGAGTGACTTATAAAAGGAGAAACAAACAAATTAAAGCTTCTTTCCGTAAAATTAAGGTTTGGCTTTAATTCAAATCCGTAAATAAATCCCGACTTATTGAATTTGGCAAATAATAATTTTACTGTCAGTAAACTCAGGTTCGGATAGAGCGCGTTTTTAAATAAATGGAAACTGTACTGAGGTTGTAATGCCATAATAATCGAGGGTTTTGGAGCGTAAATATAGGTTAAAACCGGGGTAAGAGAAAGATATTGGGACCCAAATCCCGGTTTCCCGGTGGGAAATCCCAATTTCCCTGCAACAGAAATAGAATGCTTTCCTTTTTTATATATTTTATTGGATAAAGTAAATTTTATGTCCCCAAAACTGCTTTTGAATCCTTCTCCGGTGCTCATTGATTTTACAGTCACAACGGAACTTTCTAACATCAGTCCCCATCTTTTAATTACTAATAAAAGCCCTGCCGTATTGGTAATGGCACATGGGGAGCCTTCAAGATCATTTATTAAGGTAGTAAAAGTATATTTGGAATGAATAATGACAGGATCCAATCCCGATTGCCCCCTCATCTCTTCATAAGAAATAGTATCTCTCCGAATGGTATCTTTTTGTGCTGTTAACTCTGTTGAGATGCAAATGAAGCATAACAGAAGCAGGATAAGATGGCGTTTCATATATTTTTTGTAGCTATTAAATTTCCACCTCTTCCCTGAATGCAGGTATATAACTCATATTGAAGCCCGCCTCTTTAAGATGGTCGGCATATTTATAACGCACCTCTTCTTCTCCATGAATAATGAAAAGGCGTTTGATGGCTTTCCGATTCTGGCAGGATAGATAATTGATCAGCTCTTTATAGTCCCCGTGACCTGAGAATGCTTCGATACTCTTGATGGTAGCTTTTACTTTGTATAGTTGTCCGAAGATAGAGACTGTTCTCTCCCCACGCATAATCTTTGCGCCCAATGTTCTCGGAGCACAATAGCCGACCGATAAAATGGTGGTTCTCGGGTTTTCGATATTGTTGGCAAGGTGGTGCTTAACACGCCCTGCTTCCATCATGCCAGATGCTGAAATGATAATACAGGGGCGGTTGTAAGTATTAAGTCGCTTGGAATCTTCAATGGTGCGCACATAGTGCAATTTATCGAATCCGAACGGGTCGGGGTTGTTGCTGATGAAATCCCGCATCTCTTCATTGAAACAGTCGGAGTGAATTCTGAAAATATCGGTTGCCGAAACTGCCAGCGGACTGTCAACGAAAATTTCTATGTCGGGAAGATTATTCTGATTTTTGAGACGGTGTAATGCATAGACAATTTCCTGGGTTCTTCCGATGGCAAAAGAGGGAATGATAAGTTTTCCCTTTTTCTGTGCACAGGCATCTTTTACAATCAACATCAATTCCTCTTCGGCCCCTTCAATGGTTGGATGAAGTCTGTCCCCGTAAGTGGATTCGGTGATGATATAGTCGGCCTGCGGAAAACATTTTGGGTCGGGGAGAATACGTTTGTTGTAGCGACCAATGTCTCCGGTGTAACAGAGGGTTTTCTTGGTCCGCCCCTCTTTGATGGTCATGTAAATGGCTCCGCTTCCCAGCATGTGTCCGGTGTCGACAAACTGAATGGCAAAGTCGGGCGTGATGTTGAAGTTGAGGTTATAGGGAATACTAACAAAAACGTGCATACAGGCTGCAGCATCTTTCATGGTATAAATTGGCTCAACGGGAGGCAATTGCTGTTTGAGTCTTTTTTTGTTGAATTGCTTGGTATCGGCTTCTTGTATTTTTCCCGAATCCGGAAGCATAATAGAACATAAGTCACGGGTTGCCGGGGTACAGAAAACGGTTCCCTTGAAACCCAACTTGTAAATGTAAGGGATGAGCCCTGAATGGTCAATATGGGCATGAGAAAGCAGCAGATAATCTATTTCTGAAGGTTCGAAGCCGAGGTCGCGGTTCATGGCGTCAGTTTCAAGACCTTTTCCCTGATACATCCCACAGTCAAGCAAAATCTTTTTTCCTTTTTTGGTGGTGAGTATAAATTTACTCCCTGTTACCTCAGTAGTTGCTCCGATAAATTGAATTTTCATATTGTATAATGTTTTAAGAAAATTTTCTGCCTCATTCAAATCATGCAAAAATAATATTTATTTCTTTCGGTATTTAATGCCAAGCGTGATTAATGTTTGTTTTTTCTACTCATTTATTACTGTCATAAATCGAATATTAAAATCATAAACAGTTGAAATGTGAATAAAATTTAAAAAAACTTAATTTTTGTTTTTTATTTTATATATTTGCCCCCAATAAATTTTAAAATTAACCCTATGAAAAAAAGCTTAATTTCAATTATCTTTCTGATTGTCTTTTCTTTGACCGGATTTGGTCAGATTGACAAAATTGTTGGAAACTGGAAATCTATCGATGATGAAGACGGCACAGCAAAGGCTATTGTCCATATTTTCAAAGCAACCAACGGCAAATATTATGGCAAGATTGAAAAACTTTTCAAAAATCCTGATAAACTTTGTATTGAATGTAAGGGAGAAAATTACAACAAACCAATTAAAGGGATGCGTATCATTAATGATATGGTTGTAAAAGGCGGTTCGCTCTCTGGTGGAACTATCCTTGACCCCAATAACGGGAAGGTATATAAGTGTAATATTTCCTATAATGCTAAAACCGGGAAACTGGAAGTTCGGGGATCGTTGGATAAGGCAGGCGTGATAGGCCGAACTCAAATCTGGGTTAAAGAATAAATTTTTTATTTATATAGGCAAAGCAATCATTATTTAATTATTTTTGCGACTCAAAAATAATTAAAAATGAAAAAATTACTATTTATTATTACCTTCTTTTTTGCTTTTGCCAATCTTTCACAAGCTCAAACCCGTGAAGAGTTTGAACAGATGCTGAATCAAATCAATAGCGATAGCTTGCAGCGAACCGTTATGGATATGCAATCTTTTCAAAATCGTTATTGCGGAGCAGGTAATAAAGAAGTTGCTCTATATATTGTTAACAGACTTCAGAGCTATGGAGTTGTCAATGCGGCCATTGATTCTTTTCTTTTGCAACTTGATCCCTGGTTTGCACCCCCTATTAACAGATATATGTATAATGTGAAAGGAACTGTTGCCGGTAGCGGACAACCGGATTCAACGGTTATTGTGGGGGCACATTTGGATGCCGTTTCTTTCTATGAAGATACTTATGATTTGGTAGATACCGCCACGGCCGGGGCTGATGATAATGCCTCCGGAATTGCCGTGATGCTCGAAATAGCCCGTATTATGGATCTCAATAATCTTACCCCGAGATTGAATGTTAGTTTTATGGGGTATGATGCAGAGGAGGTGGGCCTTTATGGCGGACAGGTTGATGTTTGGCGCCGAATAAATGCAAACGAAAAAATTGCGCTGATGATTAATAATGACATGGTCGCCAATCAACCGGAAGAAAATGAATGGACCTTGACTCTGCACTGGTATGACAATGCTACTGATATTGTTGCGAAAGCTTCTGAGTTATGCGAAGGATTTTCTACTATTACTCCTTATATTCCAACCGGTTCTGAAAATGATGAACGTCAGGCAAGCGATAGCTGGGCCTATGCTCAACAGAATGTTAAAGCCATTTTCTCTATCGAACGCTTTTTCTCTCCTTATTATCATACTCTTTTGGATACCTATGATAATTGTAATTTTGCCTATACCGCTGAGGTTACTAAAATGAATTTTGCCCTGATGTTTAATTATGCCTTCACCGATGTGATGGCTCTTGATATCGAAGATTTCTCCGTGTCGCCAACTTCTGTTAAGCTATTCCCCAATCCTGCGACCAATTATGTCGATATACAGTTGCCCGGCACTCTCCAGTACAATAGAGAAGCCGCCGTTTATGATGTATATGGGAAATTATGTAAGACCTTCTCTTTGATTGACGGGGTGACTCGTATTCAAATTTCAGACTTGGTAAATGGAGTTTATTTTATTCGTTTCCAAAATGAAAAAGGTGCCTTTATTAATGCAAAATTTGTGAAAATGTAATGCCTTTTCCGGCTGATAGATGCCTGGATGTTATCCTAAAGAAATATTTATCTTATTCTTGATTTCATTTTTTTGTATAGTGCAAAAGTTCTATCAAATTATTTGACATTGTTTTATAAATGTTAACGTCCCAAAATATTTTTGATAATTAAGATTTATTGTTGTAAGTAGGTCAAAAAAACACTCGGTAGAAAAATATATCAAATAATTTATTTACTTTTGCAGCAAATAATTATAAGTTATTATCTGCTTTGTTCATAAGATAAATTATATTTAAATAATGAAAAATATTGGCTGTTTAATAGTACTATTTTTTTTATCGATTTCTCTTTATTCACAAAATTCTGTCACCATTGATGATTGTCAGCAGTGGGCAATATCTCATTCTTCTGCTAATGTTCAGAAAAGTCTCAATACAGAATTGTTAAAAGTGAAGCTGACGGATGTCTCTTCTCATTTATATCCCACTCTTGAGATCAACGGACATGCCTCTTATCAGTCGGATGTGATTACTTTTCCGGAAGGAATTCCCGGTTTTACGCCACTTTCAAAAGATCAATATAATATTTCGCTTGATTTTACTCAAAATGTCTTTTACGGAGGCAAGATGTTTTTCAGTAGAAAATATGAAAGACTCCTGAATAAGGAAGAAATATATAAATTGGATTTATCCATTAACGAAATAAAAGAACAGGTGATTTCAATATATTTGAATCTCCTTATCGTGGAAAAGCAAATCAATATTTTATCCAGCGTGGAAAGCACCATAAACGAGCAGTTGGATCAATTGAAAGTTTTATTAAAAGAGGGGGTCGTTTATGGCAATCCGGTTGCCCAATTAGAGTTGGAAAAACTCAAAATAGAACAACAGAAAGGGGATTTAAAGGCAACTAAAGAGTCTCTGGTTGCTTCCTTGTCAATTTTAACCGGAAAAGATTTGAGCAACGTAACTTTTATTGTACCCCAGGAACCCGAAACGGAAAACAATCTCAGTTCTTATCGTCTTGAGTTTGATATCTTTCAAAATCAGCAGGCTGCATTGGATTACCAGCGAAAACTTCATTTCTCCCGAAGTCTTCCCAAATTGTCCATTTTTGCTACCGGAGGGTATGGTCGTCCAACCTATGATATCCTCAGCAACCGGTTTGACTGGTTCTATATGGTTGGCGTTAGATTGAATATTCCTCTTATTGATTGGGCTAAAACCTCAGGTGTCAGCAATATTATCAATCTCCAAAAATCAATTTTATCTGCCAAGGAAGTTGATTTTGAGAGAGCTAATAAAGTTAAAATTCAGGAAAAACTAAATGAGGTTAAGAGAATTGAAGATTTGTTGTTGCTGGATAAACAAATTGCTGAAAAACAAATTGAGATCACACAGACATGCAAAACCCAATTGCTGAACGGGACTATTACAGCCTTTGACTTTATCAAACAACAAAATGATGAACTTCAATCTCTTATTAATCACGAAGTTCATTCTATTCAACTTCTGAAAGCAAAATATGAATTGATGGCATTGAAAGGAAAATTGTAATTATTTCAAGGCAACTCTTTATCCTGTCTCTTTTTTTTGCCTATTTTTGCACAGATAAGAATCCAAAAATATTATGATGGTAATTGAACAATTAAAACAATCCGGGGCTCTTCTGGAAGGCCATTTTTTATTGTCCTCAGGCAGACACAGCAATCGCTATTGTCAATGTGCAAAACTGCTACAGTATCCTGACAGGGCTGCCAAAGTGTTGGCTGTGGTAGCTGAAAAAGTAAAAAATCTGAATATAGACCTCGTTGTGGGACCTGCCATGGGTGGCATTATTGTGGCCTATGAGCTTGGGCGTCAACTGGGAGTTCCTGCTATCTTTACGGAAAGAGAAAACGGAGAAATGAGTCTCCGCCGTGGCTTTGAAGTTCACAGCAGACAGCGGATTCTGGTAACCGAAGATGTGGTCACGACAGGAAAATCCTCTCTTGAAACCATAAAAGTTTTAACCTCTTTTGGTGCAGAGATTGTGGGCATTGCCTGCATTGTAGATCGGAGTGCCAATCAATTGGAGTATCCTGTATTTGAAGCTGTAAAACTGGATATCGAAAGTTGGGATGCCGCTGAGTGCCCCCTTTGTAAAAAAGAAATTCCCTACGTTAAACCGGGAAGTAGAAAGATTTTGTAATTAACAGACCCCTAAATGGCAAGCGAAAATTTTATTGATTTTGTAAAAATATTTTTCCGTTCTGGAAACGGAGGAGCCGGTTCGGCACACCTTATGCGTACGGCACAAGACCCTAAAGCAGGCCCTGATGGCGGCGATGGCGGCAAAGGAGGTGATGTCATCCTGAAAGGAAACCGCAACTTGTGGACTTTGCTCCATTTGCGTTATACCAAACATATTTTCGCAGAAGATGGCGGTAACGGGCAAGCTAATCAGTGTTTTGGAAAAAATGGAAATGATGCGGTTGTGGAAGTCCCGCTGGGAACTATTCTCAGAGACTCTGAAACCGGTGATTTTCTTGGAGAAGTCCTTGAAGACGGGGAAGAACTTATTGTGTTGAAAGGTGGTCGCGGCGGACAAGGAAATGTCCATTTTAAAAGTGCCACCCGACAAACCCCACGCTTTGCACAACCGGGAGAAACCGGTACCGAAGGATGGCTTGCACTGGAACTCAAAATATTGGCCGATGTCGGCCTGGTGGGATTCCCCAATGCCGGTAAGTCAACTCTCATTTCAGTCCTTTCCAATGCCAAACCCAAAATTGCAGACTACCCCTTTACTACTCTTAAACCAAACCTGGGAATGGTGGCATACCGTGACTTTCACTCTTTCGTTATTGCCGATATTCCGGGAATAATCGAAGGGGCTTCAGAAGGAAAAGGTCTTGGCCTCCGCTTCCTCAGACATATTGAAAGAAATGCAGTCCTTCTTTTTTTAGTACCGTGCATTTCCGAAAATATAAAAAAAGAATACAAAATATTACTTACCGAACTGCAAACTTTTAATCCCGAACTGGCTGATAAAAAAAGAATTCTTGCTATCACCAAATGCGACCTCTTGCCTGATGATGATATTAAAAAACTGAAAACAAAAGTTCCAACTGATATACCGGTTTTGTTTATTTCTTCCCATGCTCAGAAAAATTTGACACAACTGAAAGATGTTATTTGGCAAGCTTTAAATAGTTGAAATAAAATATAAAAACTCCAATAGCAAGGAGTTTTGAACCCAAAAAAGAATATTAAAAGAAAATATTCGATTTAGAGCAAATTATTTAAAAAAAATATGTATTTTTGCCACCCAAAAAATAAGTAAAAGATATTGTAAAAATAATCAGTCATGGCAAAGAAAAGTAAAGAGGCACGTCAACAAGTTATTCTGGAATGCACCGAACAAAAAGCAAGTGGAGTTCCCGGTATTTCCAGATATATCACTACTAAAAACAGAAAGAACACCTCTGAAAGATTGGAGTTGAAAAAATATAATCCTTATTTGAAGAAAGTTACTGTTCACAAGGAAATTAAATAATATAAATATATAAAAAATGGCAAAGAAGGTTGTTGCATCGTTAAAGAAAGAAGGGGGTACATCTTACACCCGCGTTATAAAAATGGAACGCTCTCCTAAAACCGGAGCTTATGTTTTCAAGGATTCAATCTTGGAAAGCAGTACTGTAAAAGACTTTTTGGCTAAAAAGTAATATTTTGTTTTCATGGTTGAAAAAAGCTGAAGCGAATTCTTCGTTTCGGCTTTTTTCGTATTTTTGCAATAAATAATTATATCATGGGTTTCTTTTCAAGATTTTCTTCAGATAAAAAAAAGGAATTAAATCAAACACTTGAAAAATCAAAGGAAAGTTTCTTCGCAAAACTTGCCAA
>JAGVVH010000563.1 GCA_019135895.1 Bacteroidota bacterium
CCCTGACAAATGTTAATAGGTTCAATATTAACAATATCAATAACAGGATTGTCGGTTAAAATAGCAAAGAAACCATCTGAGTTGTCATTGCTCCCATTTCCAAAAATTTCCTGATGAGCGCCTGCAGTAGCTATATTATCTTCAGAATAGGTCATACCAACAATAACTATATCATCATTACTTTTGACAGCAACACTATTTATTCGATCATCATCACTTCCGCCGTAATATGTTCCACAAATTCTTACCCCATTTGAATTAAATTTAGCAAGAAAACCATCATAAGCACTTGCTATTGTAGATTGATACTCACCGGGTGTTGCAATATTGTTACTAGAGCTAGTAACACCAGTAATAATAATATTTCCATTATTGTCAACATTTAAAGCATTAACTTCATCAATATAATCACCTCCATAATACGTTCCCCAAATAATATTACCATTTAGATCCAATTTAGAAAGGAAACCATCGCTATCACTAATATCAATACTTCCGAATTGTTCTTGATGAGAATTAATTGTTGCTATTCCGCTTTCAGATGTAGTTTGCCCGGCAATATATAAATTTGAATTTTGTGAAACAACAATCTTATTTCCAAAATCATTTTCAGGACCACCGTAGTATCTTCCCCATTGCCTTAATCCATTTGTATTGAATTTTACTATAAAAGCATCCTGCAAACCTGATAAAAAGTTGGTAGTTGAAATAGCATTATCAGAACTAGTGTTTCCAATTAAAAAAATATTATTGAAAGAATCACAGTAAACACTGTTAATTCTATCATCAAGATTACCACCATAGTACGTTGCCCAAATCCTGTTACTATTAGCATCAAACTTTGCTATAAATCCATCATTTGCATCATCATAAGTTGGCTGATGAGAAAGTGGAGTTGCAATATTGTCTGATGAAGCAGTTCCACCGACAATTATCAGATTTTCATTTTGGTCTAAAGTGATAGATAATATTTCATCATTAGCAGAACCACCATAGTAAGAAGCAAAATTTCGAGTACCATCAGAATTAAGTTTAACGAAAAATCCGTCAAGAAGTCCACCGTTAACTGTTTGGAATGCAGTAGGTGAAGCAATACCAGTATTACTTAAAGTTTTTCCTGAGAAAAATATGTTTTGTTGAGAATCAACAATAATCCCATCAGCGAATTCATCAGCTTCTCCTCCGTAATAAGTAGCCCAAATCCTTAATCCTTCAGGATTAAATTTTGCTACAAACAAATCCCAACCACCAGATAAATTTATCTGATGTGTTCCGGGAGTTGAAATAACCCCAGCTTCTGTACTATTGGTTCTACCTAAAATATAAATATTATTATCATCATCAACGTATGTAGAATTGCAAATATCTGTTCCAGTTCCGCCATAGTAAGAACCAAGCAAACGAACAATTGGGTCAATAACCAGTGTCTTTGAAGAAACGTATTCTCCAATTTCAAAAGTAATTTGTCCGTTTTCAATACTATATTGAGAATTTACAGAAACTTTTTCATTATTAATTATTTGAAAACAAATTGGCTTTTCCTTTATTACTTTTGAAAATTGATTTTCGATTTGTAAATTTCCTTTTTCATCAATTAAATAGTTTTCTGTGCCTTCAAGTTTTAATTTAATATCCGATGGGTAGGCACCCGGATTTAATATAAAGTCATATTCTAATTCGCCATTATTGTCATAGACTATTAAATCAATGTCTTTATAAATATTTTGATATTTAATTTGATTGTATGTGGGTGTTTTAGTTAATTCTTTTCCATTCGAAAGGTTATAAAAGTTAAGATATGAATTTTTCTTGTTTGTACCAACGATTTTTAAATTTGGATTTGCATTTTCAAAAATCATATCAATTCTTATTATTTCAAGTAAATCAGAATTTTCTTTTTTGTTTTTGAAAATGAATGCGAATCTATCTGGATAAAAAAGTATTGTTTGCTTTAAAGATTTAGTATAAAATGATGGAGCAAAATTAGATAAATTGTCAAGAAATTCTAATTGCCCAAAATATTGAATAAATTCATTATTCTGCACATCATTAATGTTGATAAAATCGGTATTGTTTGCTGAAAATAAAGTATTTGAAGCAGCAAGCAAAAATGCTAAACAGCATTTGAATAAAAAAACTAATCTGTTTTTCATAATTTGCTCGTTATTTTATTAAACAAAATCTTTTTATAATTGTTAATTGTTAATTATTAATTGTTAATTGTAATTAGTTAGTGGTAAAAAATAACCATTAATAATTAACCTTTAATCAATAATCATTATAGAGCAGCTCTTTGTTGTCTTGACTCAGTTATCGAAATCGCTGATAATAGAGCATTGTATGTACTTAACTCATTAGCAATACCTTTGCCAGCAATAGAAAAACCAGTACCATGGTCTGGAGAGCAACGCACTAATGGAAGATTAGCTGTGAAATTTACTCCATTTCCATTTGATAATAATTTTAACGGTATTAATCCCTGGTCATGATACATAGCAATAATACCGTCATATTTTTTATATTCATTGAAACCAAAGAAACCATCTGAAGAAAAAGGTCCTTCAGAATGTATTCCATTTATATTACAATGCTTAATTGCTGGTTTAATTATTTCTTCCTCTTCTTTTCCCAAAGAACTATTCTCGCCTGCGTGCGGATTTAATCCAAGCACAGCGATATTACTTTCATCAATGCAAAAATCAAGCCATAAACTTTTATTAAATATTTCTATGATTTCTATAAGGTTAGATTGTGTTATATTTTGTGATACTTCTTTAAGCGGTAAATGCATCGTTGCAAGAGCTACTCTTATGTTATTAAGGAAAAGTATCATTAATGGCATTTCTATTCCACACATATATGCAA
>JAGVVH010000034.1 GCA_019135895.1 Bacteroidota bacterium
TTCAATACTTCATATTGTGTTTTTAAATCTCTGAATTGCATATATTCTCTCCTTATTTTATTTTGGTTAATATCCCGTCAGTTTCTTTATATTCTCTTCCGCAGCTTTTACAAATATAGCCCTCTTTCAGTCGTGCTCCGCATTCGCATACCCATCCGATTTGCTTGGCAGGAACACCGGCCATAAGCGCATAGTCTTTTACATTTTTGGTTACCACTGCACCTGCGGCAATCATGGCACTCTTGCCGACGGTATGGCCACAAACGACAGTTGAATTGGCTCCGAGAGATGCCCCTTCTTTGATGAGGGTTTTGTCATAAATTCCGTGAACCGGAAAATGAGCTCTCGGAGTGAGAACATTGGTAAATACACAGGAAGGTCCACAGAAGACATTGTCTTCAAGTTCAACACCTTCATATACAGATACATTATTCTGAAGTCTGACCCCATTGCCGATTTTTACATTATTGGCAACATTGACATTCTGCCCAAGTGAGCAGTTTTCGCCCTTTCGCCCAAAGAGGAGCCTTTCTGTATATGGCAAAAATGCCAGATTTTGGTTCCTTTTCCTATCGTTACATGCTCATCAACATAACTTGATTCATGAACAAAAAATTCTTTATTTGATTCCATTTTTTTTTATTTTTTATAATTAAAAGATCTTATTTACTGATAATACGCTGAACATTCTCTAATACTTTCACCACTTCGTAGCCCGACTCACCTCCCGCAATGCAGACCGGTTTGTCGAGATGTTCCACAAAGTAGGTTAATTCTTCAGCCAAAGGAGCCTTTTTTTCATAGGCGATTACTTCATCGGGTTCTTCCACTTTGACAGGAATGCCGTTGACAAAGTCGATCCGCTTGTTATAGAAAAGGATTTCTTTTTCCTTGCTTGAATCGTCAAAGGATAACATTCCCTTACTGCCTACCAACACCAGCCGCTGTTCTTTAAAAGGATGCAGCCAGGAAACAAAAATATGAGCATGGATATTCCCGGGATATTCAAATTGAGTCATGGTAACGTCAAATATTTTATCCTGAAGAAAAGACATTTTCTTCGGTACGTACAGTTCCCAGATTAAGTCTTGTCGAATATACATAATGTAAATCGCCTATTTTTCCGCTGTTGAGTACTTCTTTGATTTTTCGGATGGCAGGATGGAAAAGCAAAATATGTCCCACCATCAAGTGGGCACCGGTTCCGGCGGCAATCTCCATCAGCTCTTTCGACTGTTCAGCATGGAGTGTCATCGGCTTTTCAATCAATACATGCAGCCCTTTTTCCAGAATTTTCTTTCCAATTTCATAATGTGTCTCGGCGGGTGTAGCCACAATATAGCCGTCAAAGTTAGATTCTATAGCTTTCCCGACATCACAAAATCCCTGAATTCCGGGATAGAGTTCCAAAAGCTCTTTTAATCTTGTTGGATTTGTTTCGGCAATTGCGGCAAGGTGACCTAACTGCGAGAGGGTT
This sequence comes from Bacteroidota bacterium, assembly GCA_019135895.1. Lineage (GTDB taxonomy): Bacteria > Bacteroidota > Bacteroidia > Bacteroidales > WCHB1-69 > JAGVVH01. The sequence goes on from JAGVVH010000034.1 coordinate 1,478, forward strand.
TTGATATGATTCTGCCCCCAGTGACCACCACCGATAACACAGATTTTCTTCATATATAGTTTTTTAAAAGTTGATGAATAAGCAACAGAATACTACAAACATTTATAGGTAAAAGTCGCTACATCTTTAAATTTTTTACGGTATAGACCTTTAATATCAAACAGAACGGCACCGGGCTTGAGCAGTGAAGTGAAATAATCAGCATCAAGATTAAGGTAATATTGATGAGCCACGGCAACAACTACTCCATCATAATTAGTGCCGGCTTTTTCTGAAATCTTTATTCCATATTCATGTTCAACCTCTTTGGAATCGGCATAGGGGTCAACCACTTCAATTTTAACACCATATTCCAGCAATTCATTAATGATGTCAATAACTTTTGTATTTCGGATATCAGAAACATCTTCCTTAAAAGTAAATCCCATAATAAGTACTTTTGTATCTTTCACAAATGACCCTAGATTTATCATCATTTTGACTAATCTTTTGGCAAGATAACCTCCCATAGAGTCGTTGACAAATCGGCCGGAAGTGATCATTTTGGTATGGTAGTTGAGCTGAGCTGCTTTGTGAACCAGATAATAGGGATCTACTCCAATGCAATGCCCCCCTACAAGTCCGGGAGAAAAATTAAGGAAGTTCCATTTTGTAGATGCAGCCTCCAAAACTTCAAAAACATTGATATCCATTCTATGGAAGAGTATGTCTAACTCATTCATTAGAGCTATGTTGACATCCCTTTGGGTGTTTTCGATAATTTTGGCAGCTTCGGCCACTTTGATGGATTCGGCACGATGAACCCCGGCCTTGATAACAATCTTATACACTTTTGCAATGGTATCAAGTGCTTCTTCGTCACATCCGGAGACGATTTTTACGGTATTGGTTAGGGTATGTATTCTATCCCCCGGATTAATGCGCTCTGGAGAATAGCCGACTTTAAAATCAAGCCCTGCTTTCAAACCCGAAAACTTTTCCAAAATCGGAATGCAGTCTTCTTCGGTACACCCAGGGTAAACAGTAGATTCATAAACCACATAATCTCCTTTTTTGAGAACTTTTCCAACAGTAGAAGTAGCACTCAGAAGGGGATTTAAATCAGGTTTCCGGGCATTGTCAATTGGAGTAGGAACCGCTACAATATAGAAAGAGGCTTCCCGCAGTTTATCCAACGAAGAAGTAAACTCAATGTCAGTATTCTGAAAATCAGTCGATTCTTTCTCCCTGCTGGGGTCAATTCCACGACGCATCAGATCAATTCTCTCTTCGGAAATATCGAAACCGATTACTTTAACTGTTTTGCCGAATTCCAGCGCAATAGGCAGTCCCACATAGCCCAATCCTACAAGTGCCAGTTTCTTTTCTTTACTTACTAATTGATTATACATATAATTATATGAATTAATATTTTACGACTCTAAATTTGATTTACTATTTTTTACACATATTTCATTTGAAATCAGAGTTCGTTTACTATTTCAAAAGGTGCAAAAATAATATTTTTAGGGAAATAAAAAGTAAAAAACAAATTGTTTTTCAAAAGGAAATCCAAAGGGTTGAAAGGACTCAGTTTCACTTGGGTTTGCTGATGTATGCCAGCAGGTTTTTTGCTTCCTGCTGCAAGTTTATTTCCTCGGGAGTTTCCGCTATCAAACTGATATTGTGGGGAATTGGGCGTGTCTCATCATCAACATGACAAAAGGTAATGAAACCTTCTGAAAAAATATCAGCGGATTTCTTTTGTTCATAAACTTTGACATAAACACTAAGACTCGTTCTGCCCGCTCTCACCACACGGCTGTCAAAAGCAAGGACATCTCCTGCATGAATGGGATACATAAATTCCATTCCATGAATTTTTAAACAGACAATATGTTTGGTGCTAAGAAAGGCGGCTACTGCAACAAAGCCCGATTCAACGAACCATTCGGCACAGCGTCCGGCAAAAAGAGTTCCGTGATGATTCAAATCCTCACTTTTTACTAAACGGAAAGAAAGACTACTTTTAAATGCCATACTATTATGATTTAATTACTTTCGTAAACGATGAAAAGGAAGTATTTATTGCTTTTCTTAACTGTTCGTTTTTTTTATTTTTGAATTATTATTTTTGTTAATTTTGCGGCGTTAAAATTGAACAACCGCTGGATTCGTCTAAAGGTAGGACAGCAGATTCTCAGTCTGTCGATAGGGGTTCGATTCCCCTATTCAGTACAA
>JAGVVH010000213.1 GCA_019135895.1 Bacteroidota bacterium
CATTGGTGTCAAGCCCATTGATGCTGAGCACTACATTTTCTTTCAGACTGCCCGGTTCGCCAATGAGTCGCACAGCTCCCATTTCGTAATAGAAAGATTCCGTCATGGCCGGTGTTTCTGCCGGTGCCGTTTTTTCTTCTCCTGCCGGAACTTTTTCCTCTGTTGAACCGTAATATATTTGCGGATGATTTGCTGCCAATTGTGTGTTGTTCTTCGTTTCCGAAGTTGCATCATTTGTCTCAACATAATTATATGCATACCCCTCCTCCGAATATCCCGAATAGAGATTGTCCTCGGTTTTTATTGTGAAAAGGCTAATGATAAAGGCTAAACAGACAATGATGATATTTAATAAATAGGTCGTTCTCATCTTTATATCGTATTTTTAATTTTATTGTTATTTGATTTTCTTAATTCCTACTGCACAATCATTTTGAAGCTCTTGTTCTGAGATAGTGCCCCTTTACCGATAGATGCCCTTCAAATTCATAATCCTGCTGCTCTTTCCCTTTCATCACCCTGACGGTCTTTCCTTCGGAAGTGAGTATCTTTACCGTCACATCCGCAACCTTCACATAATGAATCGTGAGCTTAAAAGTGCCTTGATTGGGATTGGGATATAGAGAATAACTGTTCCCCGAATTCTGTTCATTTGCATTTACATGCTCACTCTCCAAATTTCCTTTTCCTTCATTTGATGTCGGGGTTGACAGGGAAATAACCGGACCACCGCCTCCGGAAACCAAATTTCTGTCCACAATTAAAGAATCCGCTTCTATATAAGCAAAACAGAAAACATCCGTTCCACTCAGGTCGCTGTCCCAATATATCTCCGAATAATATAAAATGCCATTGGTATCAACATAATCGGGCGCATAGAACTCGGTCTCCGATAGGGGATAGTTGCCGCTGCCGCTCCGATCAATCATCAGGTAATATCTTGATGAATCTCCCTGCCAGCCGGAAGCATCCATTTGCATAAAGACTCTCTGACTATATGCTGTCTGACCTGTCACTTCCATCAGGCAGTTGCCATAAACGGTCAACTCCATACCGTCTTCCATAAACTGCACTTTACTTTCCCGCAATGCTCCAGAATCGCAACCCCAGATCAAGAAATTCCCCTCACTTATTACCCCAACATTGTCTTCGTTGGTCAGGGCGTAACTTCCAACTCCCATAACCATCCTTTCCTCCATGGCATATGACTGTCTCTGATTCAGTCCCGGCACCGAGTCCCGCCCAAGACCCGCAATATGGAATGAATATTCAGGATGAGCAGCATAATCCCATATTTTTACCTTTGTACTGCTGAGATAATCGGTCCGGTATAAGCTTATTCCATATTTGACTGCCAAATAAGACATATATTGTATTAATACCGTATCGGGAACATCATTGTTGAAAACAATAAGTTCGGCAATCATGCCATCATAGGAGAGCGAATCATTAAAACCGACGATAATATCTCCAACAAAAGTAGTAGAGGCAAATTCTTTCCAGGACTGCTTCAGACTGTTGACAATTCCTCCTATTTTATTTGTGTCCGAATACTTTATTTCTCCCGATTCATTCAATATCCGCTGCGAGGTTAGCCCGATCTTGTTATTGCTGTCTAAGCTGACTGACCACAGTGCCTGTTCATTGAGCGTGTCCCGGGTTTGATACACTATCATCACCGTCAGGGTTTTACTGTTAAACTGAAAGCCCGGAATAGTCAAATATTCTGCCTCCGGAAAAGAGAAACTTTTATTAAAGTTCATCCTTGTATAGCTGTCCGGCATAGAATCGTTCGGTTTACCTGAGAAAAGGTAAACAATGAATGAAAAAACATTATAAAAATTAAAATTCTTTTCATCTTATTGAATTGTTTGTTATAAATATTGTATTACTATTCCCATTGTCAATGATTGAAAACTGAATTAACAACTTCTCATGACCATCCTTACCTTTTTTCGGAAAATTTCTTAATAAATCGCAAAATCCAAACCTGTTTGTTTGAAAACAAAAATTAGATTATTCTTTTTCAAACACAAAATCACGCCCTCAAAAATATAATACAAAACGATAAATGCAAGTGTTTAACTTCGATTTATCAATTTTAGGAACGAAAGTGGGACGAACGTATTAATTTTAATAAATTTAAAATATTCAAAAGAAATAACATTAATAATACGTTAAAATAAAATTGTTCTTAACTCCCTTTTATTATAATAAAAGGAAGTACTTTTTTGGAAGAAAAATTGCCAAATGAGCATTTTTATTATCACAATACGATGGAACGATTAACCTTTAAACTTAATTATAATATGCAAAGGTAAATTTACCTGTAATCAATAAAATCAGAACAGGTGTTTATCCCGAAAAAATTGACCCTTCCAGTTACAACGCTTTGATAGGCTTGGTGGAAGGTATGGATAGGTTTATAAGGAATTATATTTATATCACCTGCTCCGTCATCCGGCGACACTTCTGCTATGGCTAAATTGCAATCTATGTCTGTCGCCGGCTGCCACCTCTTCCTCGGCGAGGACGAGGAATTTTGTCCTCGACAATGTCCTGCGAACTTGCCGACGGATGACGTGGTAGAAAAGAGCATCGCAAATATATTCCCGGAGGGAATACAGCTTGGTAGCGAAATTCGTTTCAATTTTGTCCATTTTTTTTATAAATCTTGTCCTTTTTTTTTCTCAAAAAGCAAATTTGTTGCCATTTTATTGGAAATTTCCCTTGAATTAAAACATAACGTTCCTCGGGCTCGTACGAAGCTTCACTCCGACAAAAATGAAGCTTCACTCTGAGCAAAATGAAGCTTCACTCTGAGCAAAACCAAGCTTCATTCTGACTCGAATGAAGCTTCGTTTTAGATAGCGATTTCTTTTGAAGAAACGATAAAGGAAGGAAGTTGGCAAAAAAAAACGGACATACTGAAAAGCATGTCCGTTGGGAAAAAGAAATTTTGTTTTACGACTCCGTAGTAATGGGAGCGTTTGGTTTAGCACTGTTCACTTTGTAAAGTTTGGCGGTCTTAAGCGAAGCTTTCAGTCGATCACCGGGTCTGTATCCAATAGTTATTTTTTTGATGATAGACGCGGCAACTTCTTCTTCGGTAGCGACACCATTACTGTGAATGGTAGGATAAAAATTCCCCAATCTATCGAATCTGATAATCCTGCCATCACACAATTTGTCTTGAATTACATTTTCCAATGCAATAATCACCCCACGGATGTCGGGTTCACTTAAAGAACTGAATTTTTCAATCTCTTTGACAATTTGATCAATTGTGAAGGGCCTGTCATAAACGATGGAAGCATAATATTTTTTGTTTCCACCTCCGAGAACTCCCGGTTCGGGTTTCAATATAGATTTGAATTGAATAGACATAATTTTTTTAATTTTAAAATTTAGAATTTAGTTATTAATACTCTATTTTGATCGCGCAATCGGAGACAAAAATAGTAAAATAAAATATCGAAAAATCAAATATCAAGGCTCGTTTTGTCTCGTAAAAAGTGACAATTTCATTAAAATGTTCTTTTTTGATTAAAATATGTCAATTTTGACAAAAAAAACATCTAATTTCAATAAAATAAAGTTATCAACAATTTTTTTGGGAACCTTTGCGTCCATAAATAGTTGTTGTACTATCATTTATGGATTCAATTCAAAAAAAACTCATTTTTTTTATCAGTAAAATCATATCATATTAATTTTAATTTAACAAAAATGGAACTTCTCTTGAAATGAAATTGTTGATAAGTTTTTTATTTATTGCCCTTTCAGCCGAGAGAAAGCAATATAGAATCAGAATAGCGAAATAATATACTTTTTACTTTTTTCTTTTGAAAGAATGCTTATAAATCAAACAGATATGATATTTCGTTGGTTTACGGAGCAGATTACATTATGGAAATTTATTCCCGGAGGGAATACAGCTTGGTAGCGCAATGAAGAGTTGCTCGTTGCGTAGCAACGGGAAAACGTTGAAATTATATTTACATATTACAATATTGACCACCCCGTCAGCAGGCGAAACATTGTAAATAGTTAATTTACAGAACATTTCTTTCGCCTGCTGCCACCCCTCCTGCAAGCCGGAGGGGAATATCCCCTGTCGGCAAGTTCGCAGACCATTGCCGAGGATGACGTGGTAGAAGAGAGCATCCCAAATTTATTCCCGGAGGGAATACAGCTTGGTAGCATAATGATTTCAACAGACATGTTTCGCATTCCGGAAGGAATGCGCCCATTTGCACACCGATAATTTGACCATAAAGCGTTTCTACAAAGCGGATTTATCTCCACATCTCCATATCTTCAAATTTCCACACACCTTCTCCGTCATCCGGCGACACTTCTACTATGGTTAAATTGCAATCTATTACTGTCGCCGGCTGCCACCCCTCCTGCAAGCCGGAGGGGAATATCCCCTGTCGGCAAGTTCGCAGAACATTGCCGACAGGGGATATTATCGTGAATGACTAATTTGCAAGGTTTTCCTGTCACCGGAGGACGGGGCAGGTGATTAACTCGTATATTTATTCTCACAGACATTCATTTTATTTCACTTTAAAATTAATTTATATTTTTGCCGTTTTAAAAATGTTGCATGATAACTATTAATTTTCAACTGAATGAATGAAGCAAAAGTAGATAAGTCAAATTGTGAAACCGCTTGGTTTTCATCGGGTTGTTTCTGGGGTACTGAATATCATTTTAGGAAAGCTCCCGGTGTCATTTCAACAATTGTCGGCTACATGGGCGGAGACACCGAACATCCAGTTTGCAGCGGCACAACCGGTCATGCCGAAACCACGGAAGTATGTTTTGACCCTGCAAAGACATCCTACGAAGAGTTGGTGAAGTTGTTTTTTGAAACGCACGACTTTACCCAAATCGGGGGCCAGGGGCCGGACATCGGAGAGCAATACCGTTCCGTACTATTTTATAATAGTGCTGAACAACTTGAAATTGCGCGGAAATATATTGCCTTGCTCACCCAAAAAGGATATAAGGTAGCCACGTCCCTTGAGCCGGCGCAGACTTTCTGGGAAGCCGAGAATTATCATCAACAATACTACGACAGAAAACAAGGAACTCCCTATTGTCATATTTACCGTAAAATATTTTAAAAATATATCTTTTCCCCAAAGTGACCGAAAGTAGTTGGCTCTGAAAGCCCTCATACAGGACAATTCTGTTAATAAAGAACAGAAAATATAATCCAAAAAAGAGGTGGCAAGCGTTGGGGGAGCAACAAATTTTGTATTTTTGCCGCGGAAAGTTGCCGGAGTGGTCGATCGGGGCAGACTCGAAATCTGTTGGACCTTTCGAGGTCCCGGGGGTTCGAATCCCTCACTTTCCGCTGAATCTTATTTGAGTGTTAGAAAAATAGTTTTAACTGTGTTTTTTTTAATATGCATTCAAAGAAAGGTTCGTTTATTTTTTTTCTGATTAAAATTGTTTTTATTGTTATGAATAAATTATTATTTCGTTTGTTTTTAGGTCTTGTTATGCTATTAATTTTGCAAATCAATACTAATTTGATGGCTCAAACCTGGAGTGCCTATCAAGGATGCCCTCCTACTTTTACCGATTTGAATGCGACTTACTTGAAAAAATGCTATACAACTTCATATATTTATACTGATTGGTATAATATTAATACCTATACCACCGGCACTTTGTCGGGAACTCATACCTTGATAAACACTCACGGAGATGATGTTAATGCCTTTTATACTGTAGGTGGGCAAACTTATTATTTGCAAAAGCTCCCCATCATAGACGGAGATACCCTAACTGAGGTGGTACGACTGAATCAACCCATACCTCCTGCTTCAAGTGGATTCTATTCTGCCGGTTCCGTGTATAAATTTATTCCGGATTCCTTACAAAATATGATTCATGTTTATTTCGCATTTGTTTTGCAATTACCACATGCTGATTATTTTAATAATCCTATTTTTCAAATTCGCCTGACCGATTCTTTGGGAAATTTGTTAAATAATGAACGGTTTTTAGTGAATACAGGATTTAGTAATAATGTATATTATCCAAATCCGAATCAGTCTGACAATATCTCATGGCATTTATGTGGATCAGGTTATGGAACTACTATTTGGGTTGATTGGATGTATAGTACTTTTGACTTACGAAATTTTGTAGGACAGGAAGTCCGTTTGGAAATTGTAGCTTCGGGGTGCGCTTATTCAGGGCACTACGGATATGCCTATTATGCCTCCAAAAGTGTAAATAGTAATTTAATTGTAGATAATTGTAATGCCAATCAAGACATCATGGTAACAGCACCTAAAGGTTTTACAAATTACTGTTGGTTTGATGCAACCGGCACACAACTTTCGGAGGGTAGTCGCTATTATACCTCTGCTTATGACACTTCATTTACTTATATTCTCTGTAAAATGGTTACAGCTACCGGAGATACCATTACGGTGGATAAACAGATTCATTATTACGCTTTAAATGCCCATGCAAATTTTGAACTAATGATGAATCAATGCGACTATAAAGTGCAATTCTCAGGGAATGGAACCATAAGAAGAATAGATGAGAATGGTAGCAATACTCTCCCGGTAACCAATTGTATGTGGGATTTCGGGGATGGATCTCCTGTTGTGTATCATGACACCATGCCTTTGCATACCTATGCCGACTCCGGATGGAAACAGGTTAAATATATTATATACGATCCCGAAAATTTTTGCAGTGATACTGCAATTATACCGGTTTATATTTCTGCTGCCGCTATTGCAGAGTCAGTGGTATATGACACGGTGTCTATGTTTCATGCCGGCATTCCGTTGATATATAATGAAAATAACACCTTTTATACTCCCGGAAATTACACCATTTATCTGCCCGGAGATGCGAGCAATGGATGCGACAGTATAATTTATCTTACTATCCTTCTTTCTATTGGAATTCAAAACAATTCTGATATAAGGGAAATCATTCTCTATCCGAACCCGGTTTCAGATATTCTCTATCTCCAATTTTCTGATCGGCAAATAGAATCATTGACTGTTTTCGATATAAACGGAAAATCACAGGCAGTGACAACAACACTTGATAAAACAGGCGGAAAAATCGATTTTTCAGGAGTTCCCTCCGGTGTCTATTTCGTAAAAATCATTGATTCGGCGCAAAAAGTCGGGGTTTATAAAGTAATCAAGAAATAGCGCTGCCGCTCCTGCTGCCCGGCGGCCTCCGCCCTTGCGGGTTATCCGCTACAATCTAATGCGAAGTAAGTGTTTAGTTTTGAATTTTGAGTGCTGAATGTCGGCTACTTCGCTATCCGCTACAATTCCTTGGTGCGAAGCAACTAATGGCAGAAAAAAGGATATTATTTCTAATACATCATTTTTCTATTAACCTGAGTTCGATTAATATATTTCAATTTTGGAAAGAGAAAAAGATATACAATAATATTTCGATGGCTATTCAAAGCCAAAAAAAAGGGGAAAAAGAGAAATAATAAAT
>JAGVVH010000305.1 GCA_019135895.1 Bacteroidota bacterium
GTATGTGGCGTTGGCGCAGAGTCGCGGTGGCGCGTGTTTTTGCACTCGTGGTGCGATGCAGTGTTAAGATGTTGTTTTGATTATTGTCGCGTTGGCAAAAACCGTGACACCAGGAGGGGGTCCCCGGCGGGAGCCGGGGCAGGCCGCACCGCCGACCACTTAACCATCCTCTTTAGGCAGAAGATTCTCGCGGTGCGGAGCGCCAATGACATATACCGACCTGTTATGCCGTCGTGCTTTTTTGATAACGATGTTTTATTTTAATTTCATCGAGCAGCCCAGTATATGTAACTGGTTTGGTTAGGTTTTCAAGTGATTTCAAGGTTATTGAATGCTTACTACGTTTATAGTTATCTAGTTCCTGTCTTGATAAAACGTAAAAATCCCATTGGTCCATATCAAGTGGATTGATCGTACTTTGATCCTTATACTTTAACAGGCACATTACATATATGTCGGCATGTCTAATGGCAATTGACTCTTGTTCTCCATTACTACTATTCCAGTATCTGGCAGGTTTAATCGAGAAGATAATTTTTGATATTTCTTTTTGATACCAGGACTGAATATAGGCTGATGATTTCACTTCAATTTTAATGCCCTCGGGGGTTAGCAGATCATATGATTCCCATTCTTGGCGGGGAATTCTAAGATCAACATTAGTAGCAGTAGCAACAATGAATTCGGCAAATCGACTTCTTGTTGTATTACTCATTATATCAGAGGCACTCCAAGCCCAAAAGTCTTTAATGGTGAGTGGAAGTCTATTATATTGGCATAGTAATGGTTCATCACCATTCTTTATTGTTTGTTCTATTTTGTCTAGATCGGCCATAATTTCATTCAAATAGGAGCTGACTTAGCATGCGGCATAACGTTCGGCGGTATGTGCAGTTGGCGCAGAGTCGCGGTGGCGCGTGTTTTTGCACTCGTGGTGCGATGCAGGGATATGATGTCGTTTTGTTTATTCTCGCGTTGGCAAAAACCGTGACACCTAGAGGGAGTCCCCGGCGGGAGCCGGGGCGGGCCGTACCGCCGACTACTTAGCGGTACTCTTTAGCCAGAAAGTTCTCGCGGTACGGAAAGCCAATTGCATATACCGACCTGTTAGGTGCTGGCTTTATTCAAATACTATTGTTATTGTCTTCAAAAATGCTATTCCATCAGAGGTTTGACACGAAAAAGTTACCTCGTATTCAGCTTTCTCAAAAGTTGTTTTGGCAAAAAACTCTTGACTGAAATCGATGACTTTATCTGCGCTCATACCGCAAAATGTCATATAATTCTCATAAATATCTATTTCATCTCTAATCTCTTCTATTTCAAAAACATTTGTTAGTTCAGCGATTTCTACTCCATTATAGGCAAATGGTTTGTTAAAATTTATTGAGAAAGTTTGTTCGAGTAATGGATTATCGATTTCTTTATCTAAAGTCAAAGCATAACATGCATTTCCAAAATCGAATGAGTTCTGAGCTACAAATTCAGTAAAATATGAAATTACAAAAACAAGATTATCTTTCACTGTGGATGTGCAAATGTATACTATCTGTGTTTTATCATTGTAATTGTCTTCCTTTACTTCAGCAAGACTAAATCTTATGTCAGATATTATATAATGCTCTGTTCTACAACTTTGCCCTAGGTTGATAAACAAAAAAATACTCAATAAAACGATAATTCTTTTCATAACAATTCTTTTTATTTGTCAGTTTGGGTCTTATGTTTCTCCAGGGTTAAAGCTTGCACCTAACGTTCGGCGGTATGTGGCGTTGGCGCAGAGTCGCGGTGGCGCGTGTTTTTGCACTCGTGGTGCGATGCAGGGTTAAGCGGTTAGTAGTTTATTCTCGCGTTGGCAAAAACCGTGACACCAGGAGGGAGTCCCCGGCGGGAGCCGGGGCAGGCCGTGGCGCCAGCCACAAAACCGCCTCTTTAGTTACCCAATTGTCGCGCCACGGAGCGCCAATGACATATACCGACCTGTTATGTGCCGTATTTTTTCTAGTAGATCTTATACTCAACAAATAACTGCTGAACCGCAACCACATTACCAAGGTTTATGGTAAGGCTGCTTTTATCAATAGATTCATTTTCAGCAAGTCTCTCATATTTGAGGTTTAACCTACTGTCACTTTTTTCTATTTCAAGGTTGCTCACCTGGACAATACTTTTATTCTTTTCAGGCAGTTGGTCAAGAATCTGATCTGCAGTTTTATTTGCGCTCTCAAGGGCTTTAATGTATGCTAAATTATTGATACTATCCATTTTACTATGTCCGTATGTCAATGAGCCAATTGATAGTTTATCATTACCAAGGAGAGTAGAGTACAATTCATCAAGGTTATTAAGATTACGAACTCTTACACTTGTTGTGGTTGAAGCTCTATAACCATTGAATACTTCTGAGTTATTAATCCAGCTGTATTCCTTATTTAAATTGACATTTGTGGTCAGAATATCTTCTTTCTGAATGCCAAATTCACTGAGGTTCTCATTGAGGCCAGAGGTAATTTCAATTAAACAAGCTTTGGCCTGATTGATATCTCTATCAGTGCAGCTTGCATTTATTATTATACTTGCTTCATCAGGTGCAATCTCAACCGTTCCGGTCGCTTTTAGGAGGATTGTTTTGTAATCATTCTTAGGGTTGCAGCTGATCAGCATTAGAGCTGGTAAAATAAAGATTAGTCTTTTCATATCGTAAGTTATTGGTTGTGTGATAATATGGCACATAACGTTCTGGCGGTATGTTACGTTTGCGTGCCCCGACCCTTGGGAGGGGATGGCGTGGTTTTTGCCGGTCCGGCGCACGCTAGAACTTTCTTTTTGAATACAAATCTACCCC
>JAGVVH010000029.1 GCA_019135895.1 Bacteroidota bacterium
CAACCCATGAGTGCTCTTTTAGCTTTTGTATAAACCAAACGGTTTAAAATATAATGTATTGAAAAAGAATTATATAGCAGTAATGCTACTATTAAAAATTTACGTATGAAAAAAATTATTTTAATCATGTTAGTATCTCTGATGTATACTGCATGTAATGAAAAATCTGAAGATCCCTTCCTTAGTCCTATTCAATCTTTAGAGCAAAGCGAGTATTTAAAGGCTAAAGAAATGGGTAAATTGCACAATCAATTTCTCGATGAAATTTCTGAATATTACAAGGGTCTTGAATCTGAGAGTCTTTCTGAAATTTCCATCGGAAATAAACTAATTAAAATCAAAGAATTTATTGTTCAACAACATGTTCATGATGACTACAATAAACTTATATTGGAGAATTCAATTAAGAACATAAACTCAATGTATATAATTAGTCCTAATTCATTAACAAGAGTATCTGATGTCTCAGATGTACTATCATCATTATACCTCGGTTTTATAGAGGAAATTTCAAATAACAATATAACTGACGAAGAAGGTGTTGTAAGTATTATTAACGCAAAAAACGATCTTACTGAAAATGATATATATGCATTATCAATTATCGGGTTTACTTATATCAACTCAGTAGAGTATTGGGGAGAGGAAGAAAATGTATATAAATGGTTAGAATTTTACGGAATTGACGTGACTCGAACAAAAGGTTTCTGGAAAGATTTATGGTATGCTGTTAAACAAACAACAAAATATGATGCAGCTGGAGCTGCTGCAGTGTTACTAGAAGCTGGAGCAATGGCAGCAACAGGAGTTGGAGCTCCTTTAGCAGGAGCAACTGTAGCTACTGCAGCATGCTGTAGTTCAATTGTTGGATTAGCAGGTGAATTAGGAGGTGCTTGGTAGTATGAAACAGATAATATATTATTTTTACGCATACTATAGTATTTTTTTAACTATACTTTTGATTTTCTTTAATAACATAACAAAAATAAAAGCCATTCTTTTTTCGTTGGTATTTGGCATTTGTGTATCTTTAGTTCAGGCCCTTGTAATTAAAAAAAGAGCTGCTAATCCTAAAATACCAATATGATTATTAGAGGTAAAATTGATTTTTGTTATAATTTATCCTTATAGGCTAATTATGAGGATGGTCATGCAATTGCCGCTATTAGTTGACTTAACATCATAATGGTTGTACTATTCTTGTGTCACATATCTGTGTCAATAAATTAATATACTCATTTTCTTCTAGATAGCTGAAATACTGACTATTCGTTTCCTTGTTCTCCCGATGGCGGTTTCTCCATCGCTTGAAAAAAATCCATCGCATAGACTCTTGCTAATGGAGGATTTCCCTTGTAGCTCGACCTCCTGAGCCGGGCCGGTTTGTAATTCTCAATCTTATCGGGTATCCCAAAATGCTCAAACACCGCCCGCAGCGTGTTGCTGTACGTTTCACACAACAGATGCTTTTCCCATGTAAACAGAAACGAACAATACAATATTTTCAGAAACGAAGAATGCAACGTTTTCGGAAGCAACCGTGCAACATTTTCAGAAGCAATCGTACAACGATTTCGGAAGCAATGTTACAACGTTTGCAAAGGTAATTTATTTTTGATTTTTTCTCATTTATGTTATTCATGAACCACCTCGTAGGTGGTATATTTTTAGAAGATTGTTTGCCTGTTTTTAAGTCTGTAACTGGTGCCGGAGAGCTGTATAAGTTGACATTTAAAAAGGATTCTGTCTAAAAGGGCCGTTGCAAGGACTTCGTCATCGAGGGCTTTTGCCCACTCTGCAGGTGATTTATTGGTGGTGATGATATAGGAGGTGGACTCGAAGGTATTATTGACAAAGGAGAAAAAGAGATTACCTTCTTCTTGGCTCACAGATATATTCATCAGGTCATCGATAACAATGACATGGGCTTCACGCAGTCGTTTATATTCTTGTTTTGCACTAGGTATAAGATCTTTAGTCTTAAGCGTGTTTAATATTTCTTCCATACATCTGAAGTATGCCTTGTACCCTCGATTTATGGCATCATTGCACAAGCCGGAGGCTATAAGGGTTTTACCTACACCGCAGGGACCAGTAAGCATGATATTATAACATTCATCCACCCAGTGTAACTCTCTTAACTGATTGAGCTGCGTGTGTGATATTCCATTGGATAAAGAGGAGTCATAGTTATCCAGATTATGAGCCAGGGGCATTTTTGCAAGTTTACGTCTTTGAACCAGTTGTTTTTCTGTCCTGCACTGCACCTCCTGTTCCAACACGTTACAAAGGAAGTCGTCATAACTGGGAGTGCTTTTTTGTGCAGCAATAAGTATGTCAGATGCATTGGCAAAGAGTGATGATAATCGAAGCCTTTTAGCTTGAGCCTTGATCAGGGTGAGTTTATACTGTCCCATGGCTAATTGGCTGTAAAAATGGTTTGATAATCATCAATACAGCTCCGATTGGGTTCAATATTGGCCATCATCCTGGCAGATTCATCACCCAACGGTTTAACAGGTAAAACATCCTTTCGTTCGTGGAAGCTGTTTCGTCCAAACGTAGAGGCCAAAGCCTTGAAGTCGTTTGCGCTCTTGAAGCGATTCATGTTACACAATGTCAAGGCTTGCTGACAGGCTTCCGCACCATAAATATCAAAACAATCGAGTACAGTAGCCAGCTGATCTCTCATATACCTGGGATACGTCTCTTTGATCTTGTTTAAAAAGACATTTATTTCGTCCTTGTTGATAAAAAGACTTTCAACGGTCTCTCGTATTTGATCGATAGACGAACTGCGATCACGACGATGATTCTTGTTAATGGTTAGGTTCCCTTTACCTGCAGGTATGACATGCCTGGTTATAAACACATCTTCCATATCTGCAATAATAAGAGCCCCGTTCTCTTCGCTTAACAATACCCTGGATTCTTCATTGACATAGGTTCCGGGAGGCACCGAATAGGTGTTGCTTTTATAACGTACCGTATTGTTTTTTATGACCTTGTATCCTTTTTTTTCTTCAGAAACAGTGATTGGAATATAGGGAAGAAGATGCCGGCATTCCTCTTTCCATTCTTCGAACGGGATTTTACACGTTGTATTGTGAACCATGGCATTGCCAGTTCTTTGAAGCCATTTTAACCCTTCTTCGTTCAAATCATCCACAGTGGTAAATTGTCGGTTCTGAAGAAAGTTCTGTTTGACATATTTGACAACATTTTCGACTTTGCCTTTGCTCTCTGGATCTGCCGGTCTGCAGAATATGGGCTTGAAGACGCAGCCCTTTACATAGCTGTCAAAGACCGTTGTCATAATATAATCTCCAATATTTTCATCGTATAGGAACACGGCGTCCTGATCGTATATTATTTTTTGGGGAACGCCATGGAAGTACTCGAATGATTTTTCATGAGCCATTACAGCGGCCTGGCTGTTAAACGGTTTGTCACGGAAACAAATAAATTTGTAGCGGCTATGACACAACAACATCGCCATGAAGTAGACCTTCTTCCATCCTCCTGTGCCTGTCCTGAGCTTCTTTTGTCCAAAATCAACCTGGGCGTATTCTCCGGGTTCGGCATCAGGTATCGGACCGTATTGCCGCTCATTAGGGCAGACCTTTGCGATTCCGTAATCTTGCCGGATCTTCATAACAAAGTTATAAACGGTCCTTGGTGTGATTAACGGAAAGTCCGGATATTCCTCCTTCAGCCAATCATGCATTTGGGCTGATGATGTTTCCGGAAACAATCCAAGTCTTTTTACAACAAACGCTTTGTAGGACTCCAATGAGAAGGGCTTGTTGCCAATATTCCCAATGTAACTCTCATACTCTTCACGGCTCATATTGGTATATTTCTTGAGCGTGCGGTAATTGATACTTAACTTTTTACTAATCCATCTCAGAGAATAATGTTGCCTGAGATACTCTTGAATCTTATCGTACATAAGCAGTTGTCATGATATTTCCTTTGCTAAAATGATGACTCAAAGGTCTTATTTATTCCGTTTTACCGTTGCACGATTGTTTCCGTTTTTGCTGTACGATTGTTTCTGATTTTATTGTATGATTGTTTCCGTTTTTGTTGCAACCAGATTTCCGTTTTTGTTGTATTGGTCATTTCCGGTTACATTTCCCAGGCAATGGCAACAACCGAGGCCATTTTTGCCACATACCAAGCACCCTTCTCGACGTTGAGGGAAGCAAGATGCTGGTATATTCTGGTAATAAGCCGCGGATCATATTCAGCAATAAAGAAAACAGCAAGATCAAAATCCTTCTTGTCAGCAACAGCAGCACGACCCGCCTCCTCCCGCAAGATCATTTCACTGTTTTTATCATCGCACAATAAAGCGTATGTCATGGTTTTCCGCCTGGCCATCTCCCTGTCGATGGAAGAATTGATCCTGGAAGAGTAAACCGCAGCCCATTTATAGATCTCCGCCCGGAAATCACGCAATGCAACCATAAAACCCAAACTGGAAAACTTCATGCCATAATTGACCTCTACCTTTTTCATACGTAAATTTTTAATAGTAGCATTACTGCTATATAATTCTTTTTCAATACATTATATTTTAAACCGTTTGGTTTATACAAAAGCTAAAAGAGCACTCATGGGTTGA
>JAGVVH010000135.1 GCA_019135895.1 Bacteroidota bacterium
GGTAACACCAAAATTAAGCTCCAGCAGTTTGTCAGGGGCTTCTTGCTGCAGTTTGATTAATTCAGACTTTGAAAATGATTCATAAAGCAAACTGTCAGGGGTGACCTCTTTTGGACCTTTTTGTGCCATTAGTGCAACCAAGGGGCATAAAAGAATTAAAAGGATGATGTTTTTTTTCATTTTGTCAATTTTTGTATTTATTCAATTTTATATTTTTGTTTTTTTAGACGCGTAAAAATACAAAATGTTCTTAATAAATAGCTTTTTTTATTATAAATCAATGAAAATATTTTTTAATATATCTCTGGTTTGATTTTTAATATTTTGTTTATCAGTAAAATAAAAATATGATTTTAATATTATTTAATTTGTATTTTTGCATAAGTTAATATGATATTTATGCTACGATAATTATTAATTAGATTGTTCTTAAATGCTTTATATAATATGAATTATCCTGATAAAAGCTATTTTCCTTTTATTTCCCAAAAGGCAGATTTAGATAAATTGACTAATGTGCTTCGTCGTGAGATAACTGCCTATCTGAAAGAAAATAAGCTTCAATCTTTGGTGTTGGGAATTTCTGGAGGAATTGACAGTGCAGTTTGTGCAGCACTGTTATTGCCGGTGTGTAATTATTTTAAGATTCCACTAATCGGGCGTTCCATTACAATCGAATCAAATAAAAAAGAGGAAATTGATCGTTCTATTGCTGTCGGAGAATCTTTCTGCCATAATTTTGAGTACCTTGATCATACAACTGTCTATTTTGAAAATAAGAAAAATCTGATTTTATTGGATAATTCTATGCTGTCAAAATTGCGTCAGGGTAATTTAAAAGCCAGAATGAGAATGTTGATACTCTATGATTTGGCACAACTCTGTCGGGGAATGGTTATTTCTACAGATAATTACACAGAATACCTTACCGGTTTTTGGACACTGCATGGTGATGTTGGCGACTATGCTCCTTTAATGAATTTATGGAAAACTGAAGTTTATCACCTTGCCGAATCGTTGCTTTCAGAATGCAATCCCTCTCAAAATGCTGCCCTGAAAGCCTGTATTGAAGCTACCCCTGTTGATGGTTTGGGAATCAGTAATTCAGATTGTGAACAGTTGGGGGTCGATAATTATTTTCAAGCAGATCAGATTTTTTGTGATTATTTTAACGGTAATAAATCACTCGAAAATCATAACTTGATAAAAAGATTTAATTCTTCTGCCTATAAAAGAAATAATCCTGTTGAAATTTTACGAAAAACAATAATTAAATAAAGATTTATGCTTCTTATTATCGATAGCGGAGCAACTAAAACCGAATACTATCTGACAGAAAACGGAGAAGTATTATACCGTTATATCAATGGCGGAATAAATGTTAATTATTCGGGGGATGATGAAATTAATACTATTTTGAGTGAATTCATTTCCTCTCATCAATTACCTGCTAATCTGACAGTTGATAAAATTGTCTATTACGGGGCCGGTTGTGCAAACGAAAAAAATTGTAAACGTATTAAAGTTATATTCAGGCAGTTTTATCCGGATGCTGATATTTTGGTCTATTCAGATTTAATGGCTGCCTGTCATGCACTTTGTGGAAATAATGCAGGACTTGTTGGCATTTTGGGAACGGGTTCGAGCTCTTGTTTATATGACGGTAAGGATATTATTGATATGGCGCCCTCTCTTGGCTATCTTCTCGGCGATGAGGGAAGCGGAACCTATTTGGGAAAACTATTCCTTACTGCCTATCTACAAAATCAATTCCATGCTGAGCTCAAAAATAATTTTGAAACTAAATTCAAACTCTCACCCGCAAAAATTATTCATAATTTGTATCAAAATCCTAATCCAAATAGGTTTATGTCCTCTTTTGCCCCCTATATTTCGGAACATCTGGATGATTTTTTTCTTTCACAATTATGCATTCAGGCATTTACTGCCTTTTTTAAGTCTCAGATTTATTATTATCCCGATTATCAGAATTATAAACTCAATTTATTAGGCTCAATTGCGAAAAGTTTTAAGGTAATTATTGAGCAAACTGCAGCTGATAACGGAATTCAAATTGGCCATATAAAATCTTCTCCTATGGGAGAATTAATTAGGTATTACAAATAATAGTATGATTCAGAAAGTCTCGTTGGAAATGGAGTTGCCTGAAGTGGCAAAAAAAATATTGCATTCTTATCCTAATGAAAGAATCTTTGGATTTTATGGCGAAATGGGGGCCGGTAAAACAACTCTTATTAAAGAAATTTGCAAAGTCTTAGGTGTTAAAAATATTACTTCAAGTCCTTCTTTTGCTATTGTAAATGAATATACTTCAGTTAACAATGAACCGATATATCATTTTGATTTTTATCGAATCGAAAAGTTGGATGATGCTTATCAAATAGGTTTTGAAGATTATTTGAATAGTGGCTATTATTGTTTTATTGAATGGACTGAAAAAGTCGAACCAATCCTGAAAGGAGATTTTGTCAAAGTTGAAGTAGAAATTTTGGAGGATGGAGGGCGAATGATACGTTACTAATATTGTATGGAAAATGAATTTTAGTGAAGATTTTTTTCCGGAATTGAATCCACAAGATGAGTTAATTCATCTTGATTTTTCAAGAAAAAATTATTCTATTGGATTCCTTAAAGACAATAACCCTGTTAATGGAGTGGTGTTGTTGCCTCCGTCTACAATTGGAAAATTGGTTGAATCGGGTGTGCAGGTGTGGATTCAACGGGGAGTTAGTTCTCATACAGCCTGGAGTGATTTAGATTATGCCGACGTGGGAGGGGTGATTTTAGATGATGCCTCTTCAGTTATTTCTCAATCCAATATTTTAATTAAAATTGAACCTTTCACTATTGAAGAACTTGCATTATTATCACCCAATCTGGTAATTATTTCTCATCTTAGGCTTTTGGATCTTTCTCCTGATTATTTTACAATTTTAAGACAGAAAAATATTACTGCTATTTCATTGGATTTTATTAAAGGTAAAAATGATCAATATATTTTTATGGAGATTTTTCTCAATACTTTAGGTGTTACTTCAATCTCTTTGGCTTTAGGGGAATTTGTTTTTCCAATTCTGATGTCACTTGTTGAAAGTAGTAATCTTAAAGTAGCAATCCAGACCTGTGCGACTCTTATCCAGGGAATATATTGCTATCAGGGATTCCTTTGTAATGAGAATATTGCCAATAAATTGAATTTGCCTTGGAAGGATATTCTGCAACTATGCTGGAATCAAAATTGAAGCTAGCTCCTTTGTGAGTTTTATCATTTCCCTTTTAGTAGTGTTACTCCCTATTTAAGAAAATTTTGGGGAGCAAATAATTCTAATAATTAATGAATTTTTTGGTGATAAAACCTTTCTTGGAAGGGATTCGAATTAAATAAGTCCCTTTTGATAAATCGCGAATGTCTATAAGAGTTTGGCTCTCTTTTATTTTTATTGATTTAACAATTTTTCCGTTTGTATCAAGTAATTCAATTTTGGTTATTTTGTTTATTGATGGTGAAATTGTGACCATAATATGACCTGAAGCCGGATTGGGATGAATTGTCATCTGCTCATTCTCTTCTTCATTAATGACAATTTCAGAATTGCCAACTCCTATAGTAAATTCACCGGGGAAAATGGCATTGGTTCTTAAATTGCCGGAGTAAAGTGTGCCGGTTCTTGTAAATGGAATGATTCGCCATTCTTCCGATGCATCTCGCCGGTATAGCAAAACAAGGTCATCAGCATTGTAACCTTGCATCAAATTGTAATCTAATTGTGTCGGTAATCCTGCGTAGTACCTTAATTGCAGATACCCTTGAAAAGTTTCTGAACCTGCATACTCAATTCTCCAGTAATGACTGTCTGAAATTCGGTATATGTCCGGATTTTGATTTTGAAGCGGATCAGGGGCAACAAGATTATGCTCAGTGCGCAATAATATAGAATCTGTAATATTGTTTACGGTGATCGATAAGCCTGCATCTGAAAAGTTTTTTGTTCCTGTAGTCGCAATTGCCAAGTTGTAATCAATAATAGCATCTGCCATTTTTTCGTGATAATCTACAACTCCAAATATTGGCTGAAATGGAATTGTTACTTCTGCAGTTCCGTATTGTCCTGAAAATTCAAAATTTGGTATAGTGTATTCTGCTCTGTTTGAAGAGAAAAATGTGAGGTCAATCCTGTTGTTGTTTGAATAGTTTGTTGCTTGGTGTAGTCTTTGACGAATATATACACGGTATTGATTTGTGGTGCTTGGAATTATTCTTATTGAATCAATTGAGAAGTGAAGAAATCCGGGTTGGTTTACCCACCCTTCATAAAATTCCATAAGTGGAACACCTGTTACCCGAGAAATATAACTAAAGAGAGAGTCAGAGCTTATATTTTGGAATGCATATTGTGTGAGTAGTGATTTAATCCCTGTGAAAAAGAGAGAATCTCCTAAGTAGTTCCTTAGGGTGTGGACAACGATGGCTCCTTTATCGTAGGATGTGGTGCCATAAGTGACATTTTGAGGAACTGCATTAAGCGCATAATAGCCGCCATCATCGTGATGAGCATTTTTAAGTACGGAAAGGTGAAGATTGCGCATTGATGAGGCAAATTGATCCGGATATAAAGCTTCCAAGATTAAGGCTTCACTATACCTGGCAAATCCTTCATTTATCCACATCTCTTCAGCATTGTGGCAAGTGATGAGGTTCCCGAACCAAGAATGTGACAATTCATGGGCATAGAGGGATTGATTGTCCAAATTGCCGTTGATGGCAATTTGAGGGTAAGCAATGTTAGTGGCGTGTTCCATCGCTCCGCTATTAAAATTTACTCCCACATATCCTATTCTTCCAAAACGATGAGGCCCAAAAAAGTTCTCATATTTTCTCAGTATTGTTTTTAGATTAATGAAAGATCCGGAAACATAATTGATATGGGAGGGAGGAGTATATATTTCTATGGGAACAACTCCGGAAAGCCCGTTAAAGGTATCTTTGTAAACTTTATATTCGCCCACGGCTACAGAGGCAAGATAGGTGGGAACCGGTTCAGCAAGCTCCCATCTCCAAATTCTTGTACTGTCTGATAGCGTTAGTGAATCAGTTAGCAAACCACCACAAACTGCCATTTTGTTTTTTTCTGTCCTTATGCTGAAAGTATATGTCGATTTATCGGTAAACATGTCAATACAAGGGAACCAGCAGCGACCAAAATTGTGAGGGATAGAGTTGAAAGCGACACCTATGTTGTATGCGTACTGTCCTGAATAATAAAAGCCACCCCAATAGGAATCGCGAATAGGGGTTCCGTGATAATAAACGGAAACCGCAATGGTGTCACCGATAGTGTTGTTGGAATTTAGGGGAATGTGTAGAAGGGAGTTCTGATGAGAAAAAGAAGTGCTGATATCATTTACAAAAACTGAATCAACTGTCAAGGCTAACAAGTCTAAGTCAAGATATGGTAAGTTGTTTATTTCAGGGGAAACCAATAGATTGGCATGGCCGCTGATAGTGTGATTTGTAAAATCGATTATTGATAATGAAAGGTTGTAATGAAGAATATGTACGCTGTCAGTTCGGTTTTGTGAATAACCCAATCTGAAAATTAAAAATGAAAATGTAATAATCAGCAATATTTTTCTCATGGGAATTATTTTTTCCGGGAAAGAAAAGTCTGTCTTAATCAAGTTTTAGTACTGCAAGAAATGCAGACTGGGGAACTTCCACATTCCCTATTTGGCGCATCTTTTTCTTTCCCTGTTTTTGTTTTTCAAGAAGTTTTCTTTTACGGGTGATGTCTCCTCCGTAGCATTTGGCAGTAACATCTTTTCTCACGGCTTTAATAGTTTCACGGGCTATAATCTTACTGCCGATAGCAGCCTGTATGGCAATGTCAAATTGCTGCCTCGGAATTAAATCCTTTAGTTTCTCACATATCTTCCTTCCGAAAGGATATGCATTATCTACATGGGTTAGGGATGAAAGAGCATCCACAGAATCCCCGTTGAGTAATATGTCAAGTTTTACTAATTGAGCTGGTTTATAGTCCACAATATGATAATCAAAAGAGGCATATCCCTTAGAAATACTTTTCAGTTTATCGTAAAAATCAAAAATAATCTCTCCTAACGGTAAATCAAAAGATAATTCTATTCGGTTAGAGGCAATGTATACCTGATTGAGTAAAGTCCCTCTTTTATCCAAGCATAATTTGATGATGGGACCAATATAATCAGCTTTGCTGATAATTTGAGCAAAAATATAAGGTTCTTCTACGTGATCAATAATGTTGGGGGAGGGCATTCCTGAAGGATTGTGAACCTCGATTGTCTCTTTACGGGTAGTGATGACGCGATAAGAAACATTGGGAACAGTGGCAATGACATCCATATTGAATTCCCTGTCTAAACGTTCCTGGATAATCTCCATATGAAGAAGTCCGAGGAACCCGCAGCGGAAACCAAAACCGAGAGCTGCAGATGATTCCGGAACAAAAGTCAGAGAGGCATCGTTGAGTTGCAATTTTTCAAGGGAAGAACGCAACTCTTCGTATTCATCGGCATCTGTCGGATAAATTCCGGCAAACAACATCGGTTTTACTTCCTGGAAACCGGCAACGGCAATGGTACATGGTCTTTCAACATGGGTGATGGTGTCTCCAACACGAACCTCTTTGGATGTTTTAATACCTGAAATAATATACCCTACATCTCCAGTTGAAAGTACGTTTTTCGGTTCCTGTGTGAGTCTTAGAATTCCAATTTCATCAGCATAGTATTCTTTGTCAGTGGAAATGAATTTTACAAAGTCATTTTTCCGAATGGTCCCGTTGAAAATCCTGAAATAGGCAATAATGCCTCTGTATGAATTAAAAATGGAATCGAAAATAACAGCCTGGAGTGGCCCGTCAGGATCTCCTTTAGGAGCCGGAATTTTGTCAATGATTGTACTCAATATTTTTTCAACTCCCTGACCGGTTTTGCCACTGGCTTCAATAATATCATCGGAATCACAACCTATGAGATCAATAATCTGGTCTTTTACTTCATCAGGCATGGCGGCCGGCATATCCATTTTGTTCAAAATGGGTATGATTTCCAAATTATTTTCAATGGCTAAATAGAGATTGGAAATGGTCTGAGCCTGTACTCCCTGTGTGGCATCAATCAGTAGTAATGCCCCTTCGCATGCAGCAATGGAACGAGATACTTCGTAAGAGAAATCTACATGTCCGGGAGTGTCAATCAGATTCAGAATATATTCTTCACCTTTGTAATTATAGTTCATCTGGATGGCGTGACTCTTAATAGTGATTCCACGTTCTCGCTCTAAATCCATGTTGTCAAGCACTTGATCCTGAAAATCACGGTCGCTGACGGTGTTGGTAAATTGTAATAATCTGTCTGCTAATGTGCTCTTTCCATGATCGATATGAGCTATGATGCAAAAATTCCGTATCTTTTTCATAAGTGGGGCAAAAATACGAAATTATTGGATAACTATTGCACTCCTTGCGGGAATGTATAGCTTGATAAAAGAGGTGCCCTCTCTGTAATAGGTGGGATATAATATTTCTTCATCAATGTTGCCGAAACCACCGAATTGTGTTGAGTCACTGTTGAGTACAATTTTGTATTCTCCTGCTGGACAATATAATTCATAGTCTGTGTATGAATTGACGGGACTCAGGTTGAAAATGAAAATGGCATTTTTCCGCTTATAAACCAAGATTTGATCAGGAATATTCTGCAAATATAAAACGGGAGGAGTACTCAATATATCGTTCTCAGATATGAAACGGATGATAGCTTTGTCAAAATCATGCAGAAAATGATACTTGAGAGTAGGGGCTTCCGCTAAATGCCATTGTCGGCGTGCATAATGAAATGACCAGTCATTTCCTTCCCGTGGAAAATCAATCCATTCGGGATGTCCGAACTCATTCCCCATGAAGTTTAAGTAGCCGCCATTTGACAGTGACAAGGTGAGTAATCGTATGAGCTTGTGCAGCGCAATTCCTCTGTCAACAAATATACTGTCAGTGAATTTTGACATGGAGGTATACATCTCCTTGTCAATAAGCTGGAAGATGATGGTTTTATCCCCAACCATGGCTTGGTCATGACTCTCGGCATAGCTAATGGTGCGCTCCTCAATCCTCTTGTCGGTCAATCGGAAGTATATATCGCCGACATTCCATTTTTCATCGGGAATCTCTTGAATACTCTTTTTCCAAAAATCTGCAATTCCCATGGACATGCGGTAATCGAAACCAATGCCTCCCTCTTTACACGATAAAGCCATAAAGGGCATGCCACTTACATCTTCGGCAATAGAAATTGAGTCCGGATTGATTTCTTTTATCAACTTATTGGCAAGAGTGAGATAGGTGACGGCATCTTCATCTACATTTTTATCAAAATATTGACTGTAATTCAAGAAATCTACTCCAATGCCATGGTCTCGGTAACACATGCTGGTTACACCGTCAAATCGAAACCCGTCAAATCGAAACTCTTCCAACCAATATTTGATGTTGGAAAGTAGAAAAGATAAGGTAACAGGTTTTCCGTAGTCAAAACATCTTGAATTCCAAACCGGATGTTTTCCTTTTTCACCGGCATAAAAATATAAGTCTTCCCGCCCGTCAAAGTATCCTAATCCCTCTTTAATATTGGAAACAGAGTGGGAGTGGACAATATCCATGATGACGGCAATTCCCAATTCGTGGGCAGCATCAATTAACTCCTTCAGCTCCTCGGGTGTCCCGAACCGGAAAGAAGGAGCAAAGAAATTGGATACCTGATAACCGAATGAACCATAGTAAGGATGCTCCTGAATGGCCATTAGTTGAATGGTATTATAACCAAGCTCTTTTATTTTGGGTAGTACAGTTGTTTTAAATTCCCAATAGGTTGAGATCTTGGGGTCCTCTGAGGACATGCCGATATGGGCTTCATAAATGAAAAGATGGCTTTTTTGTGGCAGCGTTTTATTTTTCCACTGATAAGGTTGCTTTGGATCCCACACTTGGGCTGAAAAGACTTTGGTTTTGTCGTCTTGCAATACACGTCGGGTGTAAGCAGGAAGTCTTTCATCGCCACCTCCGTTCCAAAAAATCCAGAGTTTATAAAGCATACCGTGTTTCAAAACCGAAAGGGGTAGTATGATTTCCCAATCTCCACCGGCAAGTTTTTTTAATTCATATTGTTCCTCAAGCTGCCAGTCTGAAAAATCACCGTAAAGAAAGACTCTTCGGGCATTTGGAGCATGCTCCCTGAATACCCAGTGGGTGTCGGTCTTATGCAACCCGTAATATAGATGGTTGTTGACACACTCTTTAAGCATCCTTTTCCCGTCAGTGAATTCAAGCTCACGGAGAATTGCCCTTTCTCTTCTCTTTTGCAAGGCTTTGACAAAAGGCTTTAAGCAGGGATCTTTTTTTATGTAGTCGGAGATTTCCATCTATTGGATATTTAGCCAACAAATTTACACGAATAATTTGGATTTACAAATAAGGTAAAAACTGATATGAAATGAGTATAATTATAGATGTAAACTTGTCAGAATTATAATCTTATAATGTCGAAGGTCATCTGTTTTTTTACCAAATCGACTTCTACTACTCTTACCTGAATTTTGTCGCCAAAACGCAATGATTTACCATGATGAAGTCCTACAAGGTTATAGTTTTCTTCGTCAATATAATAAAAATCATCGTCAAATTTCCTCATGGGAATCATCCCTTCGCATTTAGACTCTTCAAGTTCGGCATAAACTCCCCATTTGGAAATTCCACTGATAGTGGCATCAAAGGTTTCTCCGATTTTATCGGCTAAATATTCTGCCTGTTTATATTTTACGGAAGTACGTTCGGCTTCGGTGGCTTTCTGTTCCATCTGCGATGAATGTTTGCAGTATTCTTCATATTCGGTTTTTTTTACGGATGGCTTCCCATTCATGTAATCCTCTAAAAGCCGATGAACCATCAAGTCGGGATAACGGCGGATGGGAGAGGTGAAGTGTGTGTAATAGGGAAATGCCAGTCCATAGTGCCCGATATTGTCGGTAGAATAGACGGCACGTGCCATGAGCCTGATAGAGAGTTTGGTTAGCATATTGTATTCGGTACGCTCTTTCATTTCGCTGAATAACTGGTTGAAAGAGTTGGCCAATGCCTTATGCGAACCGGTCTTAATGTCAAATCCCAGCTTCTTGACAAAATTTTTGAAAGTGGTCAGTTTCTCCTGGATGGGCTCGTCATGAATACGGTAAACAAAAGTTTTGACATCTTGTTTGGGAGCGTTTGTCTTTCCGATTTTTTCAGCAACTCTCTTGTTTGCCAAAAGCATAAATTCTTCAATCAGAAAATTGGCCTCTTTTTGTACTTTAAGATATACCCCAATTGGTTTGCTGTTTTCATCAAGTTTGAACTTAACCTCTTCGGTCTCAAAGTTAATTGCATTGTTCTCCATCCTCTTTTGTCGCAATATTTTGGCAAGGGCATCTACCTGAAGAATGACACTGTCCAGTGGACCTTTACCACTTTCAATAATCTCCTGAACCTCTTCATAACTGAATCTCCTGTCAGAGTTGATGACAGTTTTGCCAAACCACTCATGGATAACCTTTGCATCGTCGTTGAGGTCAAAAACTGCACTAAAACAGAGCTTGTCCTCATTAGGGCGGAGGGAGCAGAGATTGTTGGAGAGAACTTCCGGCAACATTGGGATAGTTCTGTCAACCAAATATACTGAAGTGCCTCGTTCATAGGCTTCTTGGTCGAGAGGGGAGCCCTTTTTTACATAGTGTGATACATCGGCAATATGGACCCCGATACGGTGTAAACCGTTGTCAAGTTTTTCGTATGAGATGGCATCGTCAAAGTCTTTTGCATCTGCCGGGTCAATGGTAAAAGTGGTGAAAGAACGGAAGTCCCTTCTTTTTGCAATATCCTCATCCGATATGGTTTTGCTAATCTTTTCAGCTTCTTTTTCTACTCTTTCAGGAAAAGCCAACGGAAAATCATATTCAGCCAAAATGGCATTCATCTCCACATTGTTATCACCGGGTTTCCCAAGTAAGTGAATCACTTTTCCCAACGGACTGCGGGAGCCTTCTACCCATTCTGTGATGACAACTACTACCTTGTCGCCGCTTTTTGCATTATTCAGAAATCTCCCCGGAATTAGTATATCTCTTCTGAAAGAGGGATTGTCAGGGATGAAATAGGCAATCCCTTTGTTAATCTTTATGATACCTACAAGCTGTTTTTTGCTTCGTTCCAGAATCTCTACAACTTGGCCTTCTGGATTCTTTTTTCTTCTCGTGGGAAATACAAGTACTTTTACTATGTCATTGTGTAAAGCATTGCTCAAATTACCATCCCCGATAAAGATGTCTTCTGCTTCTTTGTCTTCCTGAATCACATAAGCCGAACCGGTTGAGGTGATTTGTATCTTTCCTGTTACGTAATTTTTGCGTGTGAACTCTTTGCTTAAGTACCGGGAGTTGATTTTATATTTTCCCTGTCCGGCAGCTAATAAAATTTTCGCATCCAGAAAATCCTGAAGAATTTTTTTTACTACTTCTCGTCCTTCTTTATCAAAAATATTGATTTTCGCCGAAATTTGCTTGTAGTTATATTTTGCATTATCGCCTGTTGAAAATAATTCAACAATTTTTTTCTCTATCGAAGAGATGTTTTTGTTATTCATATTTAGTTTTCTTAATAGCTCTTTTCCATTTTGTTACCTTCTAAAAACAATTTCAGGGTTATTTTGTTTGCAGCAAAATAACCCTGATAATATAAGTTGAAGAATATTGCAAAATTTTTTCTTTTATTTAACCGGAGTAGCAGGTGCAACCGGAGTGGCAGGTGCCGGGTTGATTTCGAAAAGTTCAACTTCGAAAATTAAAGTAGCACCCGGTTTAATGGCATTGCCGGCTCCTCTGTCGCCATAAGCAAGATCAGAAGGAATGAAAAACATGAATTTAGATCCAACAGGCATCAACTGTAATCCTTCTGTCCATCCTTTAATAACCTGATTTAATCCGAAAGTGATAGGTTCGCCCCTTTGAACTGAAGAATCAAAAACAGCTCCATCAATAGTGGTTCCGTGATAATGAACTTTTACCTGATCGGTAGCAGTTGGTTTTGGACCGGTTCCCATTTTGATAACTTTATATTGCAAACCGCTTGCAGTTGCAACTACGCCCTCTTT
Source organism: Bacteroidota bacterium (assembly GCA_019135895.1). Lineage (GTDB taxonomy): Bacteria > Bacteroidota > Bacteroidia > Bacteroidales > WCHB1-69 > JAGVVH01. Next base: position 12,238 of record JAGVVH010000135.1, read on the forward strand.
CTTAAGGTTTTCTGTCAGAAAAGCGGCTCCTTTGGCTTTCTCTTCTGCCATGCCTTTGTTCTGATTTTCTTGAACCTGTTGGTTTACAATTGCAAATATTTGTTCCATTTCCTGAGGAGTAAATTTATTGTTTCCTGCCATGGCGTCGGTAACTCCCTGAATGAAGTTTTCCATTGTCAATTGAATTCCTGCAGTTTTAAAACTTTCTCCTACATTTGCTCCCAAAGCATAGCTGATTTTTTGTTCTTGTGTCATTTCTTGTGATTTTGAAGTAAAACTTATTCCGACAAAGAATAAGCATAAAATAATAATGGTAAATCTTTTCATTTCTTATCGTTTTTAATTTAAGATTGCAAAAATAACTTTTTTTTTTAACTTTTATTATTCTCATCTTTAAAAATATAATTACTATCCAAAAACAATAGCTAAAAAGATTATAATGATAATGACCTGTTTTTTATCATTATTTTTAGTTTGACTTCTCGCTACGCTCTATTTCGTTATCTAAATTATTTCTTTGCTATTTGTTTAAGGAGTGACAACAATCGATAATTAATAAATTGATAATCAGCTATTAAAAGAGTCCTCCTTTCGGATCGGATGATGATGCAAAATGAAAAAATCTGATATCGTTTTTTCTTAAACAATCTTGATTATTGCCAACGAGAATGTTTTTTAATAGTAGTCATATTAATAATATTTTTTATATTTGCATCCTCATGAGATGACTTTTGCATTATTGACCATCTTATTATTTATATTTTTATCTAACCTGAATAAAAAACATATTAAACCTCCGGAAACAAATGATTATTTGGATTATTTTTAATTGAAAGAGGTAATTAGAAAGTAGAAATCAGACAGTTTTAAATAGTAAGCAGGTAGTAACAATTTGTAAACAGAGAATGAAAAATGACAAATAGACGATACTAAGTAGCAAACATTCAATGTGAATAAGCCAATAGGGGAAACTTAGTGACAAATAAGAAATACGACTTAGTAAATAGGGAACATGAATTGGCAAATAGGTAATTCAAAGTGACAAATAAGAAATACGAGTTAGCAAGTATGAAATAAGAACTGACAAATAGGGAATACGAAGTGGCAAATAGGTGATAAGAATCGGCAATAACAAAATTGATAATAATAACCATAAAATTGAAATCTATTTATATAATCTTATATCGTTTATTTGCATTTTTATAAAGTAACATAATGAAGTTATTATGAAAAGAAAATTCCATTGTAAAATAGAAGATTTACCTGCTATTGCAGACTTTGTATTAGCAAGTATAAGCCGAGATATAGCTGATTTTAACAACTATTCTGAGATCTTTAACCAAGAGTATCTCTGTAATTTAAATGCCAAAAGACAAGAGTGTACTGAAGCTATAATGACAGATTCGATGAATATTGCTCTGAAATCTGTGACAAAAAGGCTTTATGAGAATTTGAAAAAACTCAGAACATTACTGGTTTTGATTGAAGGATATATTATTTTGGCTAAAAAGGAGTTAAACAATGACAAACTGGGCCTTGCAAAAATACGTAAGAACATTAAAGCCGGCAATGTGGAAGGGGTTGTTTACTACCTTCACGCTTTTATTAGTAATCTTAATGAAAATATAACCGTTCTGACTTCAAAAGGGATGAAACAGGAACACATTGAGGCCTTGAATCATCTTCTCACTATTATTGATGGTCTTAATATGGAGCAGAATGAACTATTTAGTAAACGTTCCCAAAACTGTTTGAACAATATGAATATGTTCAACAATTTGTGGGATATGTTGTCGGATATCATGCTAGTGGGAAAGGCAATCTACAAATCCACTAACGAATCCAAGCTCAAAGACTATACCATGTTACAGATTAAAAGACGGATGAACAACGAAAGGAAAAATACCACCGTTGCCAATGTTGCTTCTGCTTTTACCGACACAGCCAAATAAGCTTATCTCTAAAATAAATTAATCCTATTACAGCTACTCTTTTCGTCAGAGGACGATACTATCCCAAAAAGTGTGTAAAACTCAAAGTTTAATATTTTTGTAAAGCAAAATAAAAAAACACAAACAATGAATTTTACACAATCGCAAAATTACGAAATTTTAGAGA
>JAGVVH010000415.1 GCA_019135895.1 Bacteroidota bacterium
AGTGAGAAAGATAACAGCTTCGCAAATATTGGTAGAGCTATCGCCTATGCGTTCTATGTTGTAAATTATACGTCCCAGACTTAATATTTCCTCAATAAAAGCAGTTGACTTTTCGCAATTATGCAGAGAAAATAATTCTCGCTGTATTGCCCAGTTTAAATTGTCAACTTCATCATCTGAATCAATAACTTTTCTTGCCATTTCGTTATTCTCATAGATAAAAGAAGCAATAGCACTTTTAACCATTGAGGTTGCCAATACATAGAGTTTAACTATATCGCTTCGCAAATGAGAGTAAACCTTTTCTTCGCTGTTAATCTTTGATATTTTTTTACTCACACTATATAGTAAATCCCCAATTCTTTCCAAATCGGTTATCATATCCATATAAGAAATAATGCGGCGTAAGTCGGTTGCCCGTGGAGATTGTAAGACAAGACTGTTAATAATATCGGATCGAAGTGTTATTTCAAAACGATCTAATTCCAATTCATTTGCTTTTATTTTCTCCAATTTTTCAGGCGTAATTTTATCTATGAACAACTGTTTAACAAGGTCAATTTGCAGGATAACCAAATCAGACATATTTTTAAATTCATCTACCAGTCTGAGCAAATAATCTTCTCTTATTGTATTCATATCTATTGTTTTAAATTAGCCAATTCTTCCCGTGAGGTATGCCTCTGTTCTTTTATCTGAGGGATTGGTAAACATTTTTTGTGTTCTCTCATATTCAACCAACTCGCCCAAATACATAAACATAGAAAAATCGGAAATTCGGGCAGATTGTGACATATTGTGTGTAACGATGAGGATGGTAACATTGTTTTTTAGTTCGACGAGTAAATCCTCAATGTAGGTTGTAGTGATAGGGTCAAGAGCTGAAGTGGGTTCATCCATAAGAAGAATGTCGGGCTTTAGCGCCAATGCTCTGGCAATACAAAGACGTTGCTGCTGCCCACCGGATAGAAAAGTGCCTTTTTTAGTCAAGGAGTCTTTTACTTCATCCCACAGATTGACATTCCTAAGGCTGGTTTCCACAATTTCATCTTTTTCGTTATTGTTTTTTTTGATTCCGTTTAAGGTGTATCCTGATATTACATTATCATAAATGCTCATGGTGGGGAAAGGATTAGGGCGTTGAAAAACCATTCCTGCCATACGCCTCACCTCAGTTGGGTCCATTTTGAGAATATCTTTTCCGGCAAGTAAAATTTCTCCGCTTGTCACAATTCCCGGGTATAACTCATGCATTCGGTTGATAGCCCGCAATAGAGTGGTTTTTCCACAACCGGAAGGTCCCATGATGGAAGTAATGCTGTTTTTCTGTATGTCGGCTGTGACATTATCTACGGCATTTTTTCCGGGAGTGTATGAAATAGAAACATTTTTAAGCCTTAAAATGGCATCCTCAACTAAATTCTCCATTTATTAGAAATTCGTTTTGCAAATATATTCAAAATTAAGATAAACATCAATAAAAACAGGGAAGCGCTCCAGATCATATTCTGGAGGTTGGGATCATTGTAAAATTCCCAAATAAGCAGCGAAACCGATGATGCAGGCTTGGTGACATCCCATTGCACAGCACTGCTTCCAAGAGCCGTGAGCATCAATGGAGCGGTTTCACCAATAACGCGTGATACAGCCAATAATATTCCGGTGAATATTCCCCCAAATGCTGATGGAAGTATTACCCTGAAAACCACTGAACTATAAGATGCCCCAAGAGATAATCCGGCTTCTTTTAAAGTAGTGGGCAACATCTTTAGAGTCTCTTCGGTAGAGCGCACAATGAGGGGTAACATGATTATCGATAAGGCAACACCACCGGCAATTGCAGAATAGCTTTTCATTGGAATTACTACCCATATATAAATGATGATTCCGACAACAATAGAGGGAATACCCTGAAGAAGATCCGTCAGAAAGCGTACAATCGATGCCAAGTGGGATTTTGTGTTTTCCGCAAGATAGATTCCGCAAATAATTCCGATAGGAATAGCTATTACACAAGCCATCAATACCATTAGCAGCATGCCGATAATACCGTTGGCAATGCCTCCCGGAATAATCTCTCCTGCATTGATGGCATAGATGGCGTCTAGAGTGGTGGGTGTGGTTTGAGTAAAAAAGTCGAAATTTATCTGTCTCCAACCTTTCAAAATTACTTTTACAAGAATTGCAATTAGAGGTACTGCTGTCAGCCCTGAAAGGATAATGACCCCAATATATAGTGCTTTGTTTTTTATATTACGATACCGTGAAATTTTCATTGATTTCTTCTTTTAATGATTAACTTCCCGATATAGTTTATTATGGCCGTTATAATGAAAAGTAGCAACCCAATGGCAATCAGGGATGATAATTTTAACCCGCCGGCCTCCCCGAACTGATTGGCAATAATGCTGGCCATGGTATTGCCGGTATCTGTCAGTGAAGTTGGAATAATGTTGGCATTCCCAATTAACATGGTAACTGCCATTGTTTCCCCGAACGCACGACCTAAGGCCAGCATATAAGCTGAAAAAATTCCGGGACCTGCTAGAGGGAAGATAATACTCTGTATTACCTCCGCTCGGGTTGCTCCCAGACTGTATGCCCCTTCTTTAAGTTCTCCCGGAACTAACCTTATAAACTCCGAACTCAATGAAGCAGCATACGGAATAATCATGATGGCTAAAACCAGTGAGGCTGTAAGTACACCAAAGCCCATAAACCATAAACAATAGAGGGAATACCGGCCAATAGGTCAACAATAGTTCCTAATACAGATGCTATTCGCTTGCCTTTAAAATATTCTCCAATAAAAATGGCAACCGGAAGGGAAAAAGGAATACAGAAAAGTAGGGCCAGTAAAGAAGTCATAATAGTACCGACAATAAAAGTGAGAGCCCCATATTCTTCATTCCCGGGAGTGGCATTCCATTCAGGAGAAAAGATGAAATTAAAAAAACCAAACTCTTTAAATGCCGGAATGGAGCCACTCGTCAATGAGTAAACCATTCCGCCACTAATCAGTAGTATGATGACAGCTGAACTACTGAGTATAATTTTAAAAAGTTTGTCTGACATCTTTTTTATTTAAGTGGATTTCCGTTATAGGTTATTTTGGCAATTGCCTTGGCCGCTTTCTCTTTCACTCCCTGTGGAAGAGGGGCATAATGAATTTGAGTAGTAAGACTTTGTGCTTCATCTCCAATCATATATTTCATAAGGTCAACTGTTGCCTGAGCCTGCTCAATGGTTCGCTTAGAGTAATTTTGTTCCTGATAGACCAAAAGCCAGGTAAAGCAGCTGATAGGATATGCCCCCGGAGCAGTAGAATTGGTAATCATGGTACGAGTGTCTTCGGGAATGTCTCCCTGAGCAGCTGCAGAAATAGAAGCAGCAGAAGGAGTGATAAATTCTCCGGCAGGATTTTGAAGATTGGCAATAGTCGTTTTTAAAGCAAAAGCATATTCAGAACCAATATAACCGATGGATCCTTCTGTTTGACTGATTGTTCCTGCTACACCGGGATTCCCCTTAGAGGCAATACCAATAGGGAAATTCAGAGACTTTCCGGTGCCGATTTGTTCTTTCCATTCAGGACTTATTTTTGTCATATAGTCGCTGAAAACATAAGTTGTCCCGCTGCCGTCCGAACGATAAACGGCTGTTATGGATTTATCCGGTAAAGAAATCCCTTCATTGATAGCCATAATTTGAGGGTCATTCCATTTGGTTATTTTTCCCATAAAAATTGCTGCTACGATGGGTCCGGTTAAATTCAGTTTGTCAATGCCTGGGAGGTTATATGAAAGTACTACTGCTCCCAAACAGCTTGGAATATGTATGACGGCTTTCATCTCCGCAGCTTCATCATCTGAAAGATAGGCATCACTTCCGGCAAAATCTACAATTCCATCTTTTAAACTTCTGATACCACCGCCACTACCGATTGCCCCATAAGAAATGGCAGTGCCGGATTTTTGCTGAAATGATTTAAAAGCTAAATTATAATAGGGTTGTGGAAAGGTGGCTCCTGCACCTGAAAGGTCAATTTTCTTTTTGCCGGAGCTGTTGCAACTTGATAGCACAACTGCGACAATACTTAGAATAATCATTAATTTTTTCATTGTTTTCATTTTTTAATTGATATTTATTGTTCTTTTTTTTCGAATACAAAATAAACCATAATCTATTTCTATTTCGTTTCAAAGTTATTACAAATCTATTAATTTAACAACCCCAAATTTGATTGAAAAAAAAACCACATCGTAATATAAATTTAAAATTATGGTAATTTTGATCCATCATTTTTGCATTGTAAAAAGAAATTGAGTTTGTAATTATTATGAAATTAAATATCTATTTAAAATGAAAAAAAATCTCGCTATTGCAATGTTCCTTTTATTATGCCTGAATTTATTTAGTCAGGAAACCGCCTCTAATGATAAACGTCCGGGTGATAGTTTGAAAAAAGAGGTATTTAAATTTTCTGGTAAACCAATTGTGTTGCTTTATACAAATTTTCACTATGGATTTGCAAATGCTATGGGAAATACTGGCTTTGAATTGGAAAGATCATATTTCGGCTATCAGTTTAATATTTCTTCGGACTGGTCTGCAAAGGTGGTTTTTGACATTGGAAATCCTAAGTTGTCAGGATCTGATCTGGAAAGAATTGCCTATGTTAAAAATGCTATGATTAGTTGGACCCCCGGAAAATTTACGCTGAATGCAGGCTTAGTCGGATTGGAACAAGTTAGTTTACAAGAGAAGTTTTTCGGTTATCGATATATAATGAAATCGTTTCAGGATGAATATAAATTCGGAACCACTGCAGATATGGGAATTGTGGCTAAATATAAATTTGCCAATTGGGTATCTGCCGATGTTACCTTTATTAATGGCGAAGGCTACAAGAAATTGCAAGCAGATAATAAATTCAGATACGGAGCAGGTATTACTCTTAACCCATGCAAATTATTGACTTTCAGAGTTTATTACGACAGAGCCGACCATCAGGATGTGGATACTTTAGGGAAAGCACAAGAAAACCTCTCTCTGTTTTTAGGATTAAAAAATGATTATTTCTCTGTCGGCGCAGAATGGAACGACCTTTTTAATGCAAATTTTGTCAATGCCAAACATCAATACGGAAGTTCTCTCTATTTTAGAATAAAACTGCCTAAGAACTTTGAACTTTTCGGTCGCTGGGATTATCTGTTTTCCAACAATGATTGGAATCTTGCAAAGGATGGACAAATTGCATTTCTTGGCTTTCAATACAGCCCTATAAAATATGTTAAAATTGCTCCAAATTGTCAAATGGAAATTACCAAATCAGGAAAAATTGAGGGTTTGGTTCGTGTTAATTTAGAAATTGCTCTGTAAGAGAAATAGAATTCTATTTATTTAAGGAAGAACTGTTTTCAACTCGTATAACACAATTTTCTCCCACCTCCATTTGGCAGAGACAGCCTAAACGTAAAGCGTAATTATTCCGCACATGACCAACCGGGGCATTAAACAAAATAGGGTAGTGATAGTCTCGGCAATTTTCAAGTACGATTTCTTCAATTTTCTTTCCCATCACCACACCATCGGTCTGAATTTCTTTTAATCTCACAAATTCGCCCACTATCAGGCCTGCCAGATGTTCTAACTTGCCGGCACGCCGCAATTCAGTCAGCATACGGTCAATATGATAATAGTATTCGTCACAATCTTCAATAACTAATATTTTCCCGTCGAACTCCATTTCAGATATTGATCCGGTTAGGGAGACCAACAGCGATAAGTTTCCGCCGATAAGTTCGCCTTCTGCATGACCGTTACGATTATAGGAATTGGGAGAAATGTCATATTGGAGAGGCTCTCCTTTCAAAGCCTTAATCAGCGATTGAGCAGCTTCGTTGTTGCAATTTTCGGGAGTGATTATGAATGGCATTACCGAATGGATGGAGGCAGTTCTGTAAACTTTGTTCAGGTGTGAGTGAAAACAGGTAATGTCACTGAATCCGCAAAGCCATTTTGGATGTTGATTAAAACGAGTAAAGTCGAGACGATCTATCAGCTTAAGAGCACCATAACCGCCACGGGTTGCCATAATTGCCTTGACAGACGGATTGTCAAGCATCGACTGAAAGTCGGCCAGCCGTTCCTCTTCGGTCCCTGAATAGAGGCTGCTTTTTTTAGTATCCATACAATTCCCGATCAAAACCTTAAACCCAAGGCTATCCAGCCATTTCAAGGCAAATTCAATCTCGTTGATATTCTGTTTATAGGATGGTGCCAACAGTCCAATAGTATCTCCACTCTTGAGATAGTTAGGAACAATAATGTCTCTTTCTTTTTGAGAAAATGAATTTCCGGAGATTACCACTGAAAGGAGAAAGAGAACAAATGCTTTTTTCATAATGGAGAAGAATTATCGAAAACAAAGATACAAAAAGGGAAAATATGATTACCCAGAGAATACATGCTATTCAAATATAACAATTAATTTTTTTTGTATGTTTGTCCTTTTTAATCAGGATTTTTATGAAAAAGATAATTTTATCATTTTTACTTTTCACATTTTCTATAACGCTATTTTCACAAACGGAAGGTGAGCTTTCCATCCTGTCGTTCAATTTGAGATATAGTCAAGGTCAGGACAGTCTCAATCACTGGAGTTTTAGAAAAGAAGCTATTGTAAAAATGATAAACATAGCGGCTCCTGATGTGATAGGCTTTCAAGAAGCCCTTTATGATCAGGTGCAATATCTTGACGCTAATTGCAGCCAATACCTGCGTGTGGGTGTAGGTAGAGATGACGGCAATAAAGAGGGCGAATTTGCAGCCGTCTATTTTCTGAAAAAGCGTTTTGTTATTGTGGATTCAGGAAATTTCTGGCTCAGCGAAACGCCGGATGTTCCTGCTCTTGGATGGGATGCCGCCTGCAAAAGAATAGTCACTTGGGTCCATTTGGAAGATACACTGCTGGATAATGAATTTTACCTTTTCAACACCCATTTCGACCATGCCGGCATAAGAGCCCGGAAAGAGTCGGCATTGTTACTGCTCAAAAAAATTGAAGAATTGGCCTACTGCTTTGAAAATAATATTTTTATTACCGGGGATTTCAATACTGTCAGCGAGGATTCGATTTTTCTGCCGCTGAAAAAATATTTCAAATCGGCACGTGATGTTGCCCCTGTAACCGATAAAAGTTTCACCTTTAACAATTTCGGAAAAACAGATGGGGCACCTATGGTCATTGATCATATTTGGTTTACAAAGCCTGTTCCGGTAGAATTCAGGATCCTAAATGGAAATTACGGAGTTCCATACATTTCAGACCATTATCCTGTGTTGGGCATATTTAAATACTAAAAAGCCTAGGACTATCCATAATACCTTCCTTTATTCATTTCTTATCCGAAAAATAATCAATCGGATTGCTTTCCGCATTAATTACAAGAAAATTTTTTCGCTAAATCCAATTATAACCAGCGAAGAAATAGTGACAAACAATAGGCGAATTTATTTGTTTTATAGATAAATAACAATATAAAATATAAATACAATGAAAAAGTTAGAAAATAAGGTATCCATCGTTACAGGAGCTGGAGCAGGCATGGGAAAAGCCATTGCCATTCTGTTTGCTTCGGAAGGAAGTAAGGTGGTAGCTACAGATATTGACCCCACAAGACTTGATTTACTGAAAAAAGAAATTAGTGCTTTCGGGGGCGAAGTAACAACACTCGTTGCCGATATGGCAAAAGAAGATGACATTGAAAAGATGATTAATGTTGCAGTTGAAAAATATGGAACATTGGATATTTTAGTCAACAATGCCGGTATAATGGATAATTTTCAGCCCGTTGCGGAATTAGATAACCAAATGTGGGAAAAGGTTATGAAAGTAAATCTTGAAGGTCCGTTTAAGGCAATGCGCAGCGCTATAAAAATATTCCTTGCCAAAGGAAGTGGAAACATTATTAATATTGCCTCTCTTGGGGGATTGAAGGGTGGTGTTGCAGGTGCCGCCTATACCACAAGTAAACATGCCTTGGTAGGATTGTCGAAAAATACCGGCTATCTCTATTCTAAATCAGGAATCCGCTGTAACACTATTGCTCCGGGTGCTGTTAATACAAGTATAGCCGATACTATTGACTTTAGTAAAATCACTCCTCTTGTAAACGAAAGAATTATGACGGGATTGGCTCTTAATCCAAGAGCCGGGGAGTCTTCAGAAATAGCTACTGCTGCTCTGTTTCTCGCATCCGATGATTCCAGTTTCGTAAATGCACAAGTTCTTGTAGTTGACGGAGGCTGGAGTTCCTATTAATGAGTAAGTATGAGAGCCTGTAATCTTTTCACTGCAAGTAAGTAAAACTCCGTAAGAGTTGAATAATGTTGTAGATTTAACGTATTATTAGAGACACAATTATTGTTTCTCTAATAATATAATTAATTGAAAATTAAGTATAAAAATCTTCTGAAAATTTTCATAGGCGTGAAATGAAAATATTAAAAGCATATTTTAAATTTTCAAAAAAATTGATTTTACTCAAAAAATAGCAATTATTAGAATCCACTTTAGCTTTATCGAGTTTGTGAAATTATCAGCTATTTATTATCTGAGGAAATTTTGCAAGGATAAAGCTTTTTTATATCCATATGTTTTTTTGATCACCATTCTAAATCAAGTTAGATGACTTTCCTCTGGCTTGAGTAGCGCATTGTGAAGAAAAATAGAATAAATCAATATTCAATTCCGAATACATATTTTATTTTTTTAGTATGTTATAATTAATTGAAATGTAATTAAATCTTATTGATTTTGCAATTCTGTTTTTTGTTTTTTGCATCAGAAAAAATGACATAAAGTATGAATCAAATTTCCAACTTCCAAAAGTGTATTTCAATGAATTTTATAGTTATCCTGATCCTCTCGATGCTATTTACTTTTATTCAAATTGATTCTTATGCTAGTGATAATTTGCCTAATGTTTACGGTAAAATCACTGATAAAATAACTGGAGAAGGATTACCCTATGTCTATGTTGTCATTCCCGGCACAAATGTCGGCACAATGACCGATGCGAAAGGAAACTATTATCTTACTCTTGGAAAGGGCAGTTATAAACTGAAAATCACGTATATGCTTTATAAACCGGAAGAGATTTCCGTAGAAATTAAGGATAACAAAACAATTTATATCGACATTTCGCTGGTTCCGGATAAAACCGCCCTGAATGCAGTGACCGTTACAGAAAAAAAAACAATTGCTTCGGATATCGTTCTTCTGAATGAAATTAAAAATTCTCAAAACGTTGCTTCCGGATTATCATCGCAACAGATTGCCAAATCTCCCGATAAAAATGCCTCTGAAGTAATAAAGCGTATTCCCGGCGTAACTATTATGAACGGGCGTTTTATAGTGGTGAGGGGCCTCTCTCAGCGCTATAACAATGTTTGGATTAACAATGCCGTTGCCCCCGCTTCCGAAAGTGATTCGAGAGCCTTTTCTTTTGACTTTATCCCGAGTAACTTGATTGACAATATAATTATCTATAAAAACCTTTCGCCGGATTTACCTGCGGATTTTTCAGGAGGATTTGTTAAGATCATCACTCGCGATATTCCTTCCGAAAACAACTTAGCTCTTTCCTATTCAAGCACATTCAGCACCAATACAACATTTAGCACGGTGAAATATTATGCTAACGATATTGCCGATTTTTTCGGAGCCGGAACCTTGACAAGAGACTTCGGTTCTTCTTTTCCTTCGAATTTAGATGACGTCACTTCGAAAGAGGCTTGTCGGCAGGTGGCAACTCTGAAAAACGACTGGGCGATAAAGAACCGGACAGCCATTCCGGACATTAACCTGTCTCTATCATTTGCTCACCGAAAGAAAATCAAAAATTACACTTTGGGACAAAGCGGCTATGTGGGCTATAGTTATAAAAATGAAAAAAATACTCAAAGCAATAACAGTTATGGCATTTATAATTATTCAAAAGGAGAGTCTTCTTACAGTAAAAAATATATCGACACTCAATATGTTTCCGAAGCCAAACTCAGTGCTGCCTATAATGTTACCCTGTTAAATAATAACGGCACTCAAATTGCCTTTAAAAATCTCTTGCAGAATATCGGAAATGACCGGATTACTTTCAGAGAAGGGGAAAATTTCAGTAACGGATATATCGAAAAATCGAGAGAATATCTTTATAGCAACAAACTCACCTACTCTTCTCAGTTGTCTGGAAGTCACCAGCTTAGAAAAGACACAAATATGATTTACTGGACATTGGGATACGGTTATTTGAATAATAACCAACCCGATAGAAAAGTAATGGATGCACGAATGGAACAAAATGAAAGCAGTATTTATTATGGACAGTATAAGTCTATGGATAATGACATCAAACGCTATTTTCAGGAACTCACAGAACACAGCGCCTCTCTGTCCATAGATTACTGCCATAATCTGTTTTTTGGCACTTTCAAACCTTCTTTTAAAACGGGTATTTATTCGGAATATAAAAACAGACATTTTGATGCAAGGAATTTCACTTACAAAAAAAGTCTGAATTATGATTTGCCCGAAGGATATTTCTATTTGCCTTACGAAGAGATGTTTGACCTGCAATATTTGAGACCGGACGGTTTTTATCTGACAGAAAATACCGGAAAGGCAGATTCTTATTTTTCATCAAATCTGATAAATGCTGCTTACCTGTCCATTAATCTGGCTTACCTCGGATTTAAGCTGAGTGGCGGTCTGAGGGAAGAATATCAGTATCTTCAACTTGACAGTTATGAGTCTGACGGAGTGAAACCGGTAAATATCAGACAGCACAATTTCGGATTATTCCCTTCGGCAAATTTTTCTTATACTCTTAAAGAAAAACACGTATTCAGAGTTGTTTACGGGAAAACTATCAACAGACCCGAATTCAGAGAAATAGCTCCTTATGTTTATTATGATTTTGAATCTTTCTCTTTTATTGAAGGAAATCCCGATCTTAAAAATGCCGTTATTCATAATCTTGATTTCAGATACGAGTTTTACCGAACTGCCAATGAAATAATTAGCCTCGGGGCATTCTATAAAAAATTTATCAATCCGATAGAAATCACTTATTACTATGCCGGCAGTGAGCTTCAATATACTTTTATAAACGCCAACTCGGCAGAAAGTTATGGATTGGAGTTGGAAGTAAGAAAATCTCTCGACTTCATAAAATTAAAGAATTTCAGTCTGTTGCTGAATGCATCTTTGATAAAAAGTGAAGTGATATTTCCCGATGGAAGCAACGAAAAAGACCGCCCCATGCAAGGACAATCGCCCTATATTATCAACGCCGGATTATACTATGACAATCCCCAAATTAATATGACATTCGGTATTTTATACAACATTATCGGAAAACGCATTGTTGCAGTGGGTCAGAGCAATCAGAACTCAAATGAAGATATTCCCAACACTTATGAGATGCCGTTTCACTCGCTGGATGCTGTCATTCAAAAAAAATTCGGCAGAATATCCCTCAATCTGGGAGTTCAAAATATGCTGAATCAAAAGACAGTATTGTCACAGATCGGAACTGTCAGCGAAAATGGGAATGAGTATTCCTATACTCAAAATACAAGAGTTGTCAAAACCGGTATCCGTATAACGGCAGGAATATCCGTTAAACTTAATCAGCCCAAAGTAAATAAAACCAAGAAGAATAATTAAAACCAATAAAAATGAAAAAGAATTTTTTAAACAACAACAAAATGAAAAAAAAGATTATCATGCTTGCAATGTTGGGTGTTACTTTTACATCCTTGCTTATTATTAATTCCTGTAAACCGGAAGAAACGGAAGATCCCGAGAAAGGAGATGCCGTTCTGTCGGGAGAAATTACCGGAACGCGCACATTAAGTGCAGACACCACCTACCTGATGGAGGGTTTTGTTTATGTGACCGATGGGGCAACCCTTAGCATCCCTGCCGGCACGATACTGAAAGGAGACGATGCCAGCAAAGCAACTCTGATTATTGAGAGAGGCGGAAAAATCTTAGCTCAGGGGACGGCTGCCAAACCTATCGTTTTTACTTCAAACCAAAGCAAGGGACAGAGAAATTACGGCGATTGGGGCGGCGTTATCATTTGCGGAAAAGCTCCTGTAAATACTCCGACCGGTGAATCCAAAATTGAAGGAGGCCCCCGTTCTTTCTTTGGAGGAGGTACAAATCCCGTTGTTAACGACAATTCGGGAATTCTTACTTATGTTCGTATAGAATTTGCCGGTATTGAGTATGCCACCGATAACGAAATTAACGGCCTTACACTTGGTGGAGTGGGCAGTGGCACTACTATCCATCATATTCAGGTGTCCTATTGCGGCGATGATTCTTTTGAATGGTTCGGCGGCAATGTAACTGCAAAATATTTGGTTGCCTACAGAGGATGGGATGATGAATTCGACACCGACTACGGTTTCAGCGGCAAATTACAGTTTCTTGTCGGTTTGCGCAATAAAGATGTGGCAGACAAGTCTAAATCCAACGGATTTGAATCCGATAACGATGCCAACGGCTCCTCAAACTCTCCTTTCACTTCTCCCGTTTTTTCAAATGTAACGCTTATAGGACCCTATCAAACTTTATCAGACACTTCTTATGTTCCGACAGGTGGCAACGGCGATTTTCAGGCTGCCATGCATCTACGCAGAAATACCAAACTAAAAGTCTATAATTCTGTCTTTGCGGGATGGCCTTACGGATTATTTATTGAAGACGGTGGAAAAGGAAGTGCTCAAACAAATGCTCAAAACGGTGAATTAGTGGTTAAAAATTGTATTTTGGCCGGAATGAAAAAAAACTTTAAAGAAGATGCTACAGGTGCCGGCGGTGCTAATTTCAATCAAACTTATTTTAACCAAAGTGCCTTGTCTAATCAGCTAATCGGAACTGTTAATCTTTTGGGAATTAGCTCGATTTCAAATCTTAATAATCCAAATTTTTCTTTGATTTCATCAAGTTCTTTGTTGTCAGGGGCAAATTTTTCTGATCCAAATCTAAGCGGTTTAGATAATGTGAATTATATCGGTGCTTTCGGTACTACAGACTGGACCGACACATGGTGCAACTTTGATCCGCAAAACACCGATTATTAGTCAATAAATTATTTTAAGGTTGAAAGAGGAGAATAATATCTCCTCTTTTTTTATGAAGAAGCATGTTATTAATTCATTTTCTATGATTGAATTAATATTTTTTAAAATAATTTTTTTCTCTATTTTTGCATTTCACTTAATAGTGCAAGGAATGTTTAAAACCTATAAAGCCTCTGCCGGGTCAGGAAAAACAACCAATCTGGTTGCGGAATATTTATCGCTTTGCTTTTCAAATCCGCATAAGTATCGCAATATTTTGGCTGTAACCTTTACTAATAATGCTACGGCACAAATGAAAGAGCGCATTATCAGCACGTTACAAAATTTTGTTTTTGAAACTGACTATAATAACTTAAAAGGTTCTGATAAAGCTATTTTGAATTTAATTTCTAAAAATCTTCATTTGGGGCAAGGACAAAATGAGGACTATTTTCGTCAAAAATCTAAGGAACTCCTTCAGTTGATTTTATATGATTATCCCAATTTTTCAATTAGTACTATTGATAGTTTTTTTCAACGTGTGCTGAGGTCGTTTGCACTGGATTTGAAACTGAATCTTAATTATAATCTCGAAATTCAGTTAGATGATTTTTTTACTCAGACTATTGATATATTGATGAATAAAATTTCTCGAAATTCTAAAAAATACCATGATTCCGGTCTAACTGACAGAGTGTTGTATTTGATGGAAAATAAGATGGATATCAGTGGCAGAAGTAATATTGAAGAAGAGTTGAGGAAGGTGTTGCTCTCCATATATGATGAAAATTCTTATTTGCCGTTGAAAGAATTGAATAAATTGGAAGAAGATGAATTCCTTCAGAAATGTAAAATTCATAAAAATATTACTGGTAAATTCCGAAAAGATGTTATAAAATTGGCTTTAGAAGGTGATGATATTATTAAAAGCAGCTCAATTCCGGAATCAAATTTCTATCAAGGAAATAGAGGCCCTTATTCATGGTTTTTAAATTTGGCTAAAAATCCTGATTCTACTTCTCAGGGGTATATGCTAAAAGCTATAGAACGTGAATCCTTTACCAAAAATAAAGGCGAATTGCCGGACGATATACACCAACAATTGGTGGAGTTGTATTATAAAACTGTCGAAGCCCGCGATCTTTATATTTATGCGTCCATTTTGTCTCAAAATATTGAATCATTAATGCTCATTTTTGATTTAAAAAAGATTATGGACGATATTAAGTTGAGGGACAATCTTTTCTATCTCAGTGAAACCAATGCTAAAATATATGATGAGATAAAAGATGAGGAAGCTCCCTATATATACGAAAAATTGGGAAACCGTTATTCCTATTTTTTAATTGATGAATTTCAAGACACTTCTCATTTACAGTGGAGAGATATATTTCCTTTGGTGAAAAATGCACTTTCCGGCAGCAATCAATATCATGAAGAGGGGAAAACTATTATTTTTGGAGATGTGAAACAGGCCATTTATCGTTTCAGGAACGGGGATGCTGCTCTTTTGGATAAGCTCTCTTCTTTTGAAGGCTATCAAAATGAGTTTGGTTTTCATGAAAAAGATGATAGCAGGTTTGAGTTGATTTCTTTGCAAACCAATTATCGTTCAAATTCCAATATTGTTGATTTTAACAATCAATTTTTTACTTATCTAAAGCAGATAACAAATAAAGAACTCCCTGTTTTTCCAAGGGCTGAAAGACTTTATGATGATGTAATTCAAGAGATAAAACCTGCTGCCAAATCAGGTTTTGTTTCCATTCAATTTAATTCCGGAGAATCAGAAAAATATGAAGAAGAAAAGGTACTTGAGGCTGTTAAGGATGCTCTAACTAGGCAATATAGTTTTAAAGACATTGCTGTTTTGACAAAAGACAGGGAAAGGGGAGTCCGCTTGGGGCAGATGTTATCAGAAAATAATATTCCGGTAATATCTTCTGATACGTTGCTGTTGAGTAACTCCGATAAAGTGAATATGATTATAGCCACTTTAAAATATCTTAGTAATAGGG
Source organism: Bacteroidota bacterium (assembly GCA_019135895.1). GTDB lineage: Bacteria > Bacteroidota > Bacteroidia > Bacteroidales > WCHB1-69 > JAGVVH01. Next base: position 15,156 of record JAGVVH010000415.1, read on the forward strand.
ATGATAAATTATCCAAACTATTTATTGCCAATTATTTAATCAAATTTAAAAATAGCACCAATCATATTGAGGATATATATTCTTATTTGGAAAATGAAGACTCTTTCTCGATTTTTTTGCATTTTTTCAATATTACGATTTCCAAAGAGAGACTTTTGACATTTCCATTATTTACCTTAATAAAAGAAATCATTATTTTATATGATTTTTTGGAATCCGATCTCTTTGTTGTTGGGCTGTTGGATGTGGTTTTTGAATACACTTCTAAAAACAATAGCGATCTGACTCAATTTTTAAACTGGTGGGGAATGCAAGAGGGAAAACTTTCTATTACCTCCCCGAATAAAAATGATGCAGTTACTGTCACTACAATTCATAAAGCAAAAGGCCTTCAATATCGTATAGTCATTATTCCTATAAACCAATATAAAGAGAAATCAAACAATAAGCTTTTTTGGTATAAAAATGAAAATGATAAATTTGGATTGCCATACGTGCCGATATCACTTTCCAAAAAATTGTGCGGGACTTCTCTCGAAGAATTGTATGACAATGAATCAGCACTGGCAAGTTTGGATAATCTAAATGTGCTCTATGTTGCACAAACCAGACCCCATGATGGTATGTATATTATTACCGGAAAAATGGATAAAGGTAACTATTCAAAGTATTTATTTGATTTTTGTGACAAAAACAGGGATAATCCACTCTTTCACTTTTTAGAAAATATCCGTATTATTTATGGAGATATAGACTATTGCAAAATTAGTGAAGAGGAAGACAAGATACAATCGGAACATGGTATTTCCAGAATGCACACTTCGTCTTTTACCCCCGAATCAAAGCAGCTTGCTTATCAACTGTTTTCTTTACCATCGACCAAAGAAAAAGAGATCGGCCTTTTTGTTCACGATTTTTTATCTTCATTAACTAAATTTCCACAAACTTTTCAGGAAATTGAAGAAATGGACTTAGCAATGGATGAAGAAAAAAAGTCAATGGTTAAAGGTGCTCTGAAAAAAATTATTGCCGATGAAACCCTCAAACCTTATTTTTTTACTGAGGCAGAGGTGTTGAATGAAATTTCAATATTAAAATCAGACGGTTCGGTACGACGTCCGGATAGGATCGTTATAACATCGGATGAAGTGATGGTAATTGATTATAAGACGGGAAAAGAAAATTCCAAGTATCAAGAACAGCTAGAAGAGTATAAATCTCTTTTAATTGAAATGGGTTATAAAAATGTGCAGGGAAGATTGGTTTTCGTATGAAATAATTTGTATTTTTGCGCCAAATAAGAGCAATGAACTATAAACGGATTTTATTAAAATTAAGCGGTGAATCCTTAATGGGGGATGAGAACTATGGATTGGTTTATCAGGCCGTTAAACACTATGCAAGTGAAATTAAATCTGTTACCGATCTTGGCATTCAGGTTGGAGTTGTGATAGGCGGAGGAAATATCTTTCGTGGCGTAAAAGGAGCCGGCATTGGTTTTGACCGACGCAAGGGAGATTATATGGGAATGCTGGCAACGGTCATCAATTCTATGGCTTTGGAAGCAGTGTTAGAAGAAATGGCTGTAAAGGTAAAAGTTATGACAGCTTTTGCCATCGAAGGATTGGGTGAAAAAATCTATTATCAAAATGCTGTTCGCTACTTGGAAGATGGATATGTGGTTATTTTTGCCGGGGGAACGGGAAATCCTTTTTTCACAACCGATTCGGGAGCTGCCCTTCGTGCTGTTGAAATAAAAGCTGACGTGTTATTGAAGGGAACCAGAGTGGATGGAATTTATTCGTCCGACCCTGAGAAAGACCCTGATGCCATTAAATTTGATGAATTAACCTTTATGGATGCTTATAACAAAGAGCTTCATATAATGGATTTGACAGCTTTTACTCTTTGTCGTGATAATAATATGCCAATCTGTGTCTTTAATGTCAATGTTAAAGGAAATCTTTTGAAACTATCTTCCGGAGAAAAAATTGGCACAATTGTCAAATAATTCCGGATTTTTAAAAACAATTTTAAACGGTGAATTATGGATGAAAAGATGACCAATTTTCAAAATGTAACTTCTGATTTGGACAATAATAGCCAAGTGGATTCTACCTCACCAAATCCCGATAATTCCGAGATGGTTGATAAGAAACTTTACAAAAAAGCTACCCGAAGAGCTGCATTTAAAATTCATCTCGCCATTTATGTTATAGTTAATCTGATTTTTTGGTTAATTTGGTTTTTTATCATTAAAAGTGAACCCCTCGATCCGACAAGTATTAAAATATTAAAAACTTTAATTTTCTTTACCATTGTATGGCTGTTATTGTTAGTGGGGCATTATTTGGCGGTATATAGGTGGAACAAAACGCTTGTTGAAAAGGAATTGAATAAATTATTGAAAGAAAATAAGGCAAATGAGGAAAAACTGAGAATAGAAAGACAAAAAAAAATCAATAGTCAGCAAAGTAATTAGAATTTTTTTAATAGATATAACTATGACAGAAGAATCCAAAAAATGTTTTGAGCAGGCTAAAGAAGCAATGAATCTAACTATAACTTTTTTTGATAAAGAGTTGCAAAAAGTTCATGCCGGAAAAGCAACTCCCCAGATGCTTGAAGGGCTAAAAGTAGATTATTACGGGAACCCAACACCTGTTGAACAAGTTGCAAATATCAACACGCCTGATGCCCGTCAGATTATCATTCAACCTTGGGAACGCAATATGCTTTCGGCAATTGAAAAAGCAATTTTAGCTGCCAACTTAGGTTTTACACCCCAAAATAACGGAGAATTTATTAGAATTGTGGTTCCAACTCCAACCGAAGAGAGAAGAAAAGAACTAGTAAAAAAAATAAAACAAGATTCTGAACAAAATAAAGTTACCATTCGTAATATTAGGCGTTCAGCAAATGAAACTGCTAAAAAATTAAAAGATTCCGGACTTCCCGAGGATGATACTAAAAAACTGGAAGATGATATCCAGAAAATTACTAATGAGTATATAACAAAAATAGATAAAATGGCTGAAGCCAAAGAAAAAGAAATAATGACAGTATAAATTATTAAAACTATGAATGTACCAACAAATTTAAAGTATTCAAAAGACCACGAATGGGTAAAAATCGAAGGAGATATTGCTTACATTGGAATTACTGCTTATGCAGCTGACCAGTTAGGAGATATCGTTTTTATTGATGTAACAACAGTTGGAGATAATCTCGACAAAGAAGAGGTTTTTGGAACAATTGAAGCAGTAAAAACTGTATCTGATATTTTTATGCCAATTGGTGGTGAAATTATTGAGTTTAATGAAGCACTTGAAGGGAATCCCGGATTGGTTAATACAGATCCCTATGGCGAAGCGTGGATTATAAAAATTAATCCTACCGATGTTTCGGAAATGAATGATTTGTTAGACGCTGATGCTTATAAAGCTTTAATTGGCGAATAAAAATTTTCTTTTCCAATATAGAAGTATTAAGTGCATAAAAATTGTCACTTAATACTTCTTTTTTTTATCAAAAAAAATGGATGTAAGTAATAAATTGTTATTTTTGCAGTTCTTAAAATAATAGAATATTAACATCTAAAAACTTTAGATATGATAATCAAAAAATCGCCAAAAGGAGACTTGGAAAGCAGGAGGAATATGTTCCTATTAATAGGACTTGTTTTAGTTCTTGCCCTTGTTTATGTTGCATTTGAGCTTTTTGCAACACAGGAAAAATCTCAGGTCATGACTGTAGAGGAAGAAGAATATGTCGATATAATGGATGAGAATGTTTTGGCCACCGACCAAACGCCACCTCCACCGGCTCCTGCAGTACAGCAACAGACAGAAGTTGTAATCAATATTGTGGAAGACAATATTAAAGTTACTACAGATTGGGATTTTAGTCAGGATTTTGATGAATCTGCTGTTATTGAAGAATATACACCGATTGATATCGTTGAGGGAGCAGTTGACGATACTCCTCCTGTCCGTTTTGCTGAAGAGATGCCTGAGTTTATTGGCGGAGAAGAAGCTTTGTATAAATTTTTGAGCAATGAGCTGAAATACCCCAATTTGGCTAAAGAAAATTTAATTCAGGGTACTGTTCTTGTTGAATTTGTTATTGAGAGAGACGGAAGTCCAAGTAATGTAAAAGTATTGGTCTCTCTTTTCCCAGATTGTGATCAGGAAGCTATGAGAGTTATTAAAAGTATGCCTAAATGGAAACCCGGAAAACAAATGGGAAGACCGGTTCGTTGTTTCTACAATATTCCTATTAGATTTACATTACAGTAAATTTTAAACTTAACATAAAAAAAGAGAGGTCAACTGACCTCTCTTTTTTTGTTTAAAATAAAATTGATATATCTTCTTTAAGTGCTTTCATTGCAAGAGTTCCGGGAGATTTAGCAGATACTTTTTCTAATATGGAAGTAGCTAAATCAATGCTCGTAGCTTTATCGTCCAATTTTCCCGCACAAAGATTGATAAGTTGAATAGTCTCCTCTTTTGCCTGAACAATAAGGTCCCAAACGACTGAAGAAATATAAATCTGTTGAGACAGGTTGTGTTCAAATTCTGCACGGATAGATGTTAACATGATTGTCTTGAACTGCTCAGAAGTCAAATTCTGATTATTTAAACGTTGAATGAGCTGATTTGGTTCTATTCTTTCTAAAAACATCGCCATTCTTTCATATGCCTGAAGCCTAATGGGAGTAATCAATGACTTAGAATTATATTTAAGTTCAAGAATTCTTTTTTTCTGATCATTTTCCAAGAAATATTTAATTGAAAAAAAAGCAGTAAAAAAAACCACAGCACCGGCAAAAGCAATTCCAATAATATACCAAAAGATTTCCATAAAATCGTAATTTTAAAATATAAAAAAAATATGTTTAATGATTAACCGCAATGAAAATAGGTATGAACCAATTCTGACAATTTTTTTGCATTTAATTCTACTTCTTTTCTAATATTCTTGTCATTAAATGATTTAAGATGTTTTACAATATCATCAATCATTTCAGCATCAAATACACCATGTTTTTCAAAGATATGACGATGGGCTGATAATTCGTCGGCAGATTCCCAACAGCTGGCAGGTAATTGTCCAAGTTTAAGAAGTTTACTTTTGTTTTCAGGACTATGAATATTAACATCAACATAAGTTGATTTTGCAAAGTCAAGTGCACTTTCCATTTCGAATCCATAACGAGCAGCAACGGCAAGACCGGCAATCAAAAGATAAATGTCGGCTGAACCATCCGGGCATCTGAATTCAACAGTTTGTTTTTGAGTAAGGTCTTCCGAGTTTCCTTTTTCAAGAGGATTTACCTCAGCAATCATATCATTTTTGTGAGTCCATCCCAGAGGAACTCTTACCAAAACAGAGCGGTTTCTATCTCCCCAGCAAATAGAAGTTGGGGCTTCCTGATGAGGTACTAAACGAAAATAGGAGGTTGGATTGGTGTTGCCAAAAGCAGTAAGAGAAGATGCACAAGTCATGTATCCGGCAATGGCAGATTTGGCAATTGAATTTAGTTTTCCTTTAGTAACCATTTGGTTGACGCCATTCTTGTTCACAATTCTAGTATGGATATGAAGTCCGCTTCCTGCTTTTCCGGTAGTTATTTTTGGGGCAAAAGTAACATTCAATCCATACTGATAGGCCATAGTTCTGATAATCCATTTTGCAATTACCAGCTGATCAGCGGCATCCTGAGCATCACAAACTAAAAATTCAATTTCATTCTGTTCATAGATTTTGTTGTCTAAAGTAAAATTACCGACTTCAGAGTGTCCGTATTTAATCTGACCTCCTGCTTTTGCAATACTAAGCATACATTCTGTCCGGAATTGTTCAAATTTTGTAAAAGGAGCAGATTCATGATATCCTTTTTGGTCAGGGGTTTCATAAAGGTCATCTTTTTCTCCAATGACATAATATTCCAATTCACCCATAGCCTGGAAAGTCATATTGGTAACTTTCGTAAAAGCACTACATGCCTTTTTGAGAATATATTCGGGAGAATTCTGCATAGGTTTTCCATCTTTGTTGAAATAGGAGCATAGAAAACATAAAGAAGGAATATCGCTGAATGGATCTATAAAGGCAGTACTAAAACGGGGGATAACATATAAGTCGCTTGAATCTGCATGAATAAAGTCTGGGAAAATATTAGAACCGTCCACTCTTTCACCAGCAGATAGAATTTGTTCAAGATAGTCGCGGTTATTGATGACAAAATTCAGGCTTTTTAATTTTCCGTCACCTGCAACATACCTAAAATTAATCATTTTGATTTCATTCTCTTCAACATACTTAATTATGTCAGCTTTTGTAAATTCTTTGGGAGATTTCTTTAAAAAGATGACTAAGGGATTTAGACTTAATGCAATGTTTTCTTTCATAACTCAGAATGTTTATTATTAATATTATATATAAATTCAACTAATAGTATGCAAAAATAGAGATATTATTGATTTAAAAGCTTGAAATATCTTTTAATTTCAACTTTCATTCTTTCATTGCTGCCAAAACTAACGTTTTTTGGTTCGATTCCATTTTTAAACATAACCATTCCGGCATCGCTGGTGGAAATATAAGGAGTGATATCAAATTCGGCCACTTCGTTCATTTTGTAATCACGAATTAATATATTAGAGTATCCGGAATAGACTTCTTCAAAGTAAATATTTTTTTCTTCACAATATGACTGTAAAATGGGAATATACTCATCCCACTCTTCCGGTTTGTTTTCTTTATTATAATAAAAAACTACCGCATTGTAATTGGCACTATCCTGTTGTTGAACATGTTCAAATCTACTCATTTCATTAATATAATACTTGTCCATAACGAAATATGATTTTTGAAATGCGGAAGGATCGTTTTCTATTTCTGTTTTAGTAACATCAACGACAGATTTAATCCATTCATAGGATTTTTCAACAACAAAAGCTCCATCTGATTCACGACGGGTAGTCCACACTTCGGTTTCAAGTACATTTTGGTTTTGGACTGCAAGATTAACCGCAACGGGAATTAGGTCAAGAATTCGTTGTGTTCCAAGTCCCGAAGTAATCACTAAATAAATCCACTCCCTACTTTTTGATTGTACCATCCACAACTCTCTGCCTTCAGGCAATCTTTCAATACAAACAACACCCCATTCATTTGGAAAGTCAATTTTTGTTCGAACAGGTTCTCCTTCAAAATCGTTTGCCTGTCTGATAAATTCTTGTAAAAAATCTTCACTGACAGGATATAAAGGTGAGTTATCAGAAAGTGATGTGGCAATAGTATTAGAAATTATGGTAATAGGGTAATCAACTGTTTCCGTTAATGTCTCCGTCGGTGGAGGCGTTTTTTGTTTCCTGCAGGAGGAGCCACTAAATACTAATATTAAAACCGTGAGTGTTATGATAAAAATTTCTTTTAGGTAAGTTTTCATATTAATACAAAATTATTGAATCGGTATAATAGACTAGGGCAAAGATAATATATTTTTGATAATAATTTAAGAAGTTATTTGTTAGATGCTTTACTCCAAATTTTTAGCTGAGAAACAAGACTTTCAACATCAAATCCCAGCTCACTATGAAGATTAGGGATATCACCATGGTCAATAAATTTGTCGGGAATTGCAATAGGATGCAAAATATTGGAATAATGTCGATTTTCAAGAAATTCTGCTACGGCTGAAAATAAACCTCCCTTTTCAGTCCCATCTTCCACGGTAACCAAAATTGGATATTTTTCTGCAATTCTAGTTAAAAGATCTTCATCAATAGGTTTAAGAAATTGCATATCAATATGGGCAGGGAAAATATCCTGAGATTCAAGAATGTCAATTGCCTCAGCAACATTATTTCCAATTGGCCCTAAGGAGATGACTGCCATATTTTGACCGTCTCTCAATATATTGCCTTTACCAATGGTCATTTTTTGGAATGGCTGATGCCAATTTTTATGAACACCTCTTCCACGGGGATAACGGATAGCAAAAGGATTAGTTTTATTAAGATAGGCAGTATATAATAAATTCCGTAAAACAATTTCATCCAAAGGAGATGCAATAATCATATTGGGTACCGAACGAAGAAAAGCCAGATCAAATGCTCCATGATGAGTTACGCCGTCTTCTCCAACAATCCCCGCTCGATCAATACAAAATATAACTGGAAGATTTTGCAAGGCAACATCATGAATTATTTGGTCATATCCTCTTTGTAAAAAAGATGAATATATGTTGCAGAAAGGGATATATCCTTCAACAGCAAGTCCTGCAGAAAAAGTAACGGCATGTTGTTCCGCAATCCCTACGTCAAACATGCGGTCAGGATAATGTTCCTTGAGAATGTTTAAAGAACAACCGGTTGCCATGGCAGGAGTAATGCCAACAACTTTTTCATTTAATTTAGCCAGTTCAAGAATTGTTTCTCCGAAAACTGTTTGATATTTTGGTGGAGTATCAGGACTGTAATTTTCAATGAGTTCTCCGGTGTCTGGATTGAATTTTCCCGGGGCATGATAGGTGGTCTGGTCAGATTCTGCAAGTTTAAGACCTTTCCCCTTTACTGTAATAATATGTAATAATTTAGGACCGGAAATGTTTTTTAATGCCTGCAATATGGCAACAAGTTTTACCACATCATGACCATCAGCCGGACCAAAATAACGAAAACCCATACTCTGAAAGAGATTACTTCCACTGAGCAGGAAGCCCTTCAGGACATTCCCCATGCTGCTCAAAAAATGGGTTAATTTATTAGACTGTTTCTTTTTAAAAGTAAAGAAATTCCACAACTTGTTTTTATATCTGTTATAGGCAGGAGATGAAGTGATATTAAGCAGATATTGGCTCATTGCCCCAACATTACTGTCAATTGCTATTTTATTGTCATTAAGTATAATCAACATATTGGCATTTGAACCGCCGGCATGATTCATTGCTTCGAAAGCCATTCCTCCCCCCATTGCACCATCTCCAATAACCGCAATATGATTTCGATTTATATTTCCATCTAATTTGGCTGCAGCAGCCATTCCCATAATGGCAGAAATGGAAGTGGAAGAGTGGCCGGTTCCAAATGAGTCATATTCGCTTTCACTCATTTTCGGGAATCCGCTGATACCTTTGTATTTTCTATTAGTATGAAAATGTTCTTTTCTACCGGTCAATATTTTATGAGTATAGGCCTGATGGCCTACATCCCAAACTAATTTATCATCAGGAGTATTAAAAACATAATGAATGGCAACAGTCAATTCTATTGTTCCAAGACTTGCCCCAAGATGACCCGGATTTTCTGCAGTTTCGTTAATGATAAATTCGCGGAGTTCTTCACACAATTTCGGCAGTTCAATAATGTTGAGTTTTCTAAGATCTTCCGGGTATTTTATTTGATCGAGATAGTTCATAATTGGATGTTCTTAATTATCTATTTCGACAAGTTAATCTTGTTCTAAAATTGGTTCATGGTTGATAAGGTCATAATAGAAAGCAATAATTTTTTCTGTAATTATTTCATTGTTATGATAAAGTGTGACATAATTTTTAGCATTTTCACCAATAATTTTGCATATATCAGGTGTCCTTACACATTTATCAATCACTTCAATAAACTCATCCGGATCATTAGCAATGAGAATATTTTTACCGTTTTCTACCGATAAACCCTCGGCTCCGATAGTTGTAGTAATAATTGTTTTGCCAAGGGCCATCCCTTCAAGTATTTTGATTCTTACTCCGCTTCCTGACAAAAGAGGAACAATCATAATATCTTTTGATAAGATAAATTCTTTAGCATCTTTTACTTCTCCAAGAATAATCAAGTTGGGAATGTTGTATTCCAAAAATTTAGCCGGGGTGTTTCTTCCTGCAATTGCAAAAGTCAATTGAGGAAATAATGCATTAATTTTACCCCAAACCTTTTCAATAAACCAGCTAAGACCTTCAATATTAGGGGCCCAATTCATACTTCCAATATGAAATAATTCGGGTTTATCTGATGGGATATATTCATCTTCCGAATGATAAAGTTCCATATCAATTCCAGCTTCAATAACAGTTCCTGGGACATACGGGAATAATTCATGGAAGAAGTTATAATCCTGATCAGAGATAGCCATATAGCCATCGATAAGGTTGAAGGTTGAATATTCAAACTTTTTTAACTGATTGGTTATTCTTCTTAAAATAATCTTTTTGGCAATATTTTTTTCATGAAGCATAATCCGCTCCCATATTCTATGTTCTATGTTATGGGTACGGAGAACAATTTTAGCTTTAGAGTATTGTCTAATAACAGGAATATAGGGCGCAATAAAAATTGTTTCCAAGTGAATAACATCAAACTCTTCAGCTTTCAGAATAGAGATAATTTTTTGAGTTAACTCCTTCGAAATAAAACGTTGGACATGATAGGATTTATTTAACATCAATGCTTTTAATAAGCTGAGTTTTTTCAAGGAAGTATCAATAAAAACACTTTCAAACCGGGTTTTCATTAAATAATCCTGAGGTAATTCAGATTTTTTAAAAGGATGTTTCGGTGTTGATATAGCCACTACTTTTATATCATGCCCACTTTTAAGTACGCCACGGGTAATATTGTTGATGGCTATACAACCTCCGTCCACCGCCGGTAAAGGAGGCTTATTACAAAACTGAAGTATTTTCATTTTGAAATCTCGGAAGATTTATTTATAAAATTAAATTTTTTAATCCATTTAGCATATTCTTCTGTTGATAATACTGCTGAATCTATTGTTGCTTTATTTGTCAAAAATGCACAAATGGGAATCAATATAAATGTTGAAAACCACATTCCTATGTTAACGGGGATAAGACTTCCTTTTGAAACTTTTTCGCCAATAATTGAAATTACAAAATAGAAAGTAAAAAATACAATAGTAACCACTAGTGGAATCCCGATGCCGCCTTTTCTTATTATTGATCCAAGAGGAGCTCCAATAAAAAAGAACAGAACACAGGCAACAGCTAAAGTAAATTTTCTATGCCATTCAATTTGGTATGACCAAAGGGCAATATTGCGGTAATCCATTTCATCATAGGAAAATTTCACTGAATTGATAAAATTTCCCGAACATTGTTGTGCAAAATTAAAAATTCTTTCCTGATTTCGGAAAGGAATACTGTCTATGGAATATTTTGAAACATTTTCCATCGGGATATAATCTGCTGTATCAGATTTTATTATTTGGCTGAAATAAAATAAATTATTAAAGAATGAGCTGGATGCATTAGAAGTAATCAAAGAAATCTGTTTTTTCAGAGTATCAATTTCTTTAGTTAAATCTTTAATTGGCAATGCCTTAGTAGTTGTTTTAAAAAAAGACTCATCAGATTTCTGAATTTGAAAAGAGGAAAGGTCAAAACGTTTATATTGTTCTTTGAATTTTGCTCTTGTTAAAGGGAAACGGGTACCTCTGCTATTATTATTTTGACTTTCATCCCAAAAATAGCCGTTGTAGAGTATAAAAAGCATATATTTCTTATCAGGAGTAATCTTCATAGTGCCTTTTTTTGCATAAGTCATGGTTGTATTTCCCTGATGTTTTGAATGGTCATATATCAAGACATCTTCAATAGTTTCATTATTGCGATGTTTTTTCCCAATTCGAATCGTGTAATTGTCAAAGCCATCATAAAAGGTCCCTTCTTCAATGCTTAAGGCAGGTTTTTGCTCTCTGATGTCGTATAGTAACGTTCTCATTTTGATGTATGCTTTGGGGCTTACATTATTGCTAAACCAAAATGAACCACCGGCAATTACAACTGAAAGCAATGCAAGCGGGATCATCAATTTGCTGATTGGAATTCCGGCTGATTTTAGTGCCACAATTTCATAACGCTCACCTAATGAACCAAAAGTCATTAAAGAGGATAGGAGCACAGCCAAAGGAGCAGCCATTGAGACAAAAGTAGCTGAGGCAAATAATAAGAGTTCAAGAATCAGATGTATTTCCAAACCTTTTCCAACTAATTCATCAACATACTTCCATAAGAATTGCATCAGCAGGATAAAAAGTGCAAAGAAAAAAGTAAGGACAAAGGGCCCGAGAAATTTTTTTATTAAGTAGCGATAAATAATTTTCACGGATAAAAACTAATTAGTAATCCCCGATAGTTTCGGGTAACTGAGCCAACGCTTTCGCTGCTTGTTCGTCGTTTGGAGGAGTTCCGTGCCATTTATGAGTACCCACCATGAAATCAACACCCATTCCCATTTCGGTGTGCATTATAATAATGATCGGTTTTCCTTTTCCGGTTAATGTTTTAGCATATTTTAGCATTTTAACGGTATCTTCCATAGCATTGCCGTTCATTTCAATAACTTCCCAGTCAAATGCAAGAAACTTGGATTTTAAATTTCCAAGACTGCATACGTCATCCGTTGATCCATCAATCTGTTTTTTGTTATAATCAACAATAGCAATAAGGTTGTCAATTTTATTTGCAGAAGCAAAAAGCAAAGATTCCCAGATTTGTCCTTCTTCAAGTTCACCGTCTCCGGTCAGAACAAATACTGTTTTGTCATCTTTATTGTTTTTTTTGGCAATAGCAGCTCCAATGGCAACTGAAATACCTTGCCCTAATGAACCGGAGGTAACTCTGATTCCAGGTAAATGTTTAGCAGGTGTAGGATGTCCTTGCAATCTTGATCCAAAAAGCCTGAATGACTTTAATTCATCTATTGGAAAATATCCGCGACGTGCCATTACACTATATAAAACAGGAGTCAGATGACCATTAGAAATAAAAAACATATCTTCATTAGTTCCTGTTTGCGTAAAATTTGTTGGATTAACATCCAAAATTTCAAAATACAGAGCTGTCAAAAAATCGGCACAGCCAAGTGATCCCCCGGGATGTCCTGATTTAGCATTGTGAACCATTCTGATTATATCTCTTCTAACCTGAGCTGAAATAGTCTCTAATTCTCTAATTGAAGTCATTCTGAATAATATTTTGATTAATTGTCTAACGATTTATTATAAAGTATATTATATTTTTTAAATTACATTTTCATTTGTTTTTAGTATTTCATTTTCTAACTGAGTGAGAAAATAAGTTCCCAGTAAAGTTATGGTCTCAAGTTGAGAAAGATAAGTAAAGTCTTTTGAAACTTCGATATCTCCTTTAATAGTCCCGGCAATGGTTGGTTTATAACGAACAATAATCTGATTTTTTTCGTTAGTCCATCCCCATTGGTTTTTCCAAAGATTAATTAGTCTGAAGTAAAAGGCAACTTTATCAATTGTAATTTTTGTATAGCAATCCAGATTCAAATAAGCAATAGTTTCATTTGTATCATGTTTTTCTTTACGAAGTGTAATATAGGGTTTAAAAAAACCGCATCTTTTAACCGTAAATGTTCCCTGATAAGTTTCAAGTCGTGCTAAAGTTCCGGTATTATTAACCAGGTCGACAGAACCATATAACTCTTCTCCGGATTTTATTTCATAGTATTTTTTTATAATATCGGGTTTGATTATTTGGAGGGTTGTTATCGGGCTCTCACTAATTGTTTTCATTGCTGATAAAATATTATGGTTATTGTGTGATGGCTTTTGATATTTCAGATGCAATTGCTTCAAATTCTTCTTTACTAAGAGAAACTCTTTTTCCGGCGAAGTTCATTTCTTCAACTTTATTTATGGGAATCAGATGAATATGAGTATGGGGGACATCAAGTCCAATAACAGCAACACCGATTCTTTTACAAGGGATAACTTTTTCTATTCCGATAGCTACTTTTTTAGCAAAAAGTGTTAATTCTGAAAGCATAGCATCTTCAAGGTCAAAAATATAGTCATTTTGAATTTTTGGTACTACCAGAGCATGTCCTTTAGCTAAAGGGGAAATATCTAAGAAAGATATAAAATTATCATTCTCAGCAATTTTATAACAAGGAATTTCACCTTTGATTATTTTTGTAAATATTGTTTCCATTTTATCTTGATACATTTAAAATCTCAAATTGTATTTTGCCTGCCGGAACATCAACCGTAATCTTATCTCCGCTTTGTTTGCCTAATAATGCACTTGCAATAGGCGATGTGACAGATATTTTCCCAAGTTTTATGTCAGCTTCAGATTCAGGAACTATAGTATAGCTCATTTCAACTTTATTAGAAATATTTTTAATTTTAACAATAGAATATAGCAATATCTTAGAAGTGTCAATTTTAGTTTCATCTAAAACTCTTGCATTTGCAATTAAGTTTTTCAATTTGGATATTTTAAGTTCAAGAAGCCCTTGTGCCTCTTTAGCGGCATCATATTCTGCATTTTCCGAAAGATCTCCTTTATCTCTGGCTTCAGCAATTGCTGCTGATATTTTGGGTCTTTCAACAGATTCAAGTTCTAACAACTCTTGTCTTAAAGTTTCTAAACCTTCTTTTGAATAGTATTTAATTTTGTTCATAATTTCTATTGTTTGAATAACAATGAAAATTAAAGAGGCCCAAAAGCCTCCTTAATTTAATATTTTAAAAGGATTATATGGTTTCTAGAGTGCTACTTTTAAACTAATATAATGGTTTCCTTTCCATTTATTTGTAAATCTATATGCATAATCTAAAATTAATTTCTGATTTCCCTTGTTCTTTTTTACAAGAGGAATACCCAGAGAAACTCCGGCGCAAGGACCAGAATACCATGTTGTGCTGGTTTTAGCATTCCACATACCTCCCTCAATAGTATATCCAGCGCGAATCATAAAAATATCCATAAGACTATATTCAATTCCCAAAGCGAATAAGTCTCTGGAGTAAGAATTTGCAGTGAATGAACCGGCCAATGTTATTCTGCTTGTTGCATCATTTCGGGTGAGTCCTTCGTCAATTCTATCTTCTTTGCTCATAGTCTTATATTCTTTTCCCCAAAAAAGGAAGTCATAGGAAATACCGATAGTAAGTAATGAAGGCATTTCGAATTGAGCAGAACGTTGTTCCAAAGTTAATTCATGATCAGTAGCGTTAACAATTCCTCTGAGAGAATAACCATCACCGGCATAACGCATAGGAAGACCGATGTTCTTCATGGTAACTCCAATTTTGAAATTTTCGTAAGGACCAGAAAGATACTGAACGCCGGCATCAATTGCAAAACCTGTTGTACTAAGATCTGCAATACTTTCATTAATTAATTTAAATGATACACCGCCATGGATATATTTATTAAATGATTTGGCATAATGCAAGCCAATATAGAGTAGATTAGGAGAAAAAGTTCCCATATTACCTTCGGGTTGGGGAACTGTTGTAATTTCAATATCTCCAAAGCCCATAGAGAATACAGAGATACCTAATACACCAAAATTTTTAATAATTTTTCCTGTTTCCTTATCTTTTTTGGTAAGTGATTGAGCAAGTGCAAAAGAATTAATAGAAATCCCGGAGCCAACCAGATATTGAGTTCTGGAAAATCCAAATTCAGTTTTTTTAATAAAAGCCATTCCGGCTACATTAGAGTAAATTGATTCTAATCCACGAATTTCAGCAACTCCCGCAGTTCCCCATCCGTTGGTTCTTGCCCAGGGGTCAATCAGTAAATGTTGTGCACCTGCTTGGCCTGAACGGTCTTTATTTCCTGCAAATACTTGAGTACTTACAGATAATATTCCCATTAAAGCGATAATTATTAATGTTTTATATGTTTTATTCATAGTCGTATAATATTAAAATTCACAAATTAATAATGTTAAAATGCATTTAAGTCAACAGGACGCATTGCACAGAAGAATTTTAAGGTTCTTTCTCCAATACCCGGGGCTTTTACGTGAATTATGTAAACACCACTTGCAATAGGAATACCGGCATTGTTTTTAAGATCCCAATTTACATATGTAGACCCACTGTCTCCTTTTGAAATAGATTTTACCAAAAGCCCACCTACCGTGAAGATAGATATAGAACAATTCTCAGGTAAATTTACAATTTTAATATAATTTTCCAATGCAGTCGATTCATACATTGAAAAACCATAGTATGGATTAGGAACTACATTAATCTCATCAAGAATACTCTGATGTGTAGATTCAGCATTAGTAGTTGGAGCAATATTTTTTGTTGTAAAAGTATACATAGGGAATCCATTATTTTGAGATGCGTTTGAAGCAGTCGAAGGGTTGTCATACCAGCGGGAAGAATATCTCATATAAGGACGGGAAACACGAAGTTTGACAATAGCTTGATTTGAAAGCCAGTTTTCATTTTGGCCGTATGCCGGCATAGGAATACTGGTCCACATAACATTATTAAATAATTGCATTTTAAACTGATGAATAATGCTATTACTTAATGTTGAATTATCAACAAACTGAGAGAACTTTGCCTTTAACCAAGAACATTCATCATATGGACCACATTCGTAGAAAGGATAATCTTTTCCACCAAAAGAGAATGATCCGCCTTGGTTAATTCCATTACTCAGGAAATATTGATAGCTGTCATTGTAGTTACGTTTTCTATCAAAACCTCTGGCACTGTAAAAAATAGAATTTGTATTACCGCTACTTCCACAAACATATACAAAGTGTTTTCCACCCCATACTGGTTCAGTTGTTCCGGTAAAAATACTATTATAAGTTGCTGCATTAATTGGGTAAAGTGTGTCAATACCTTCATCTTCATTTGTGTAATGAAAATATGCATAAACATCAGTAGGATTAAAGAGCATATCATTTCCATTATTTCTGGTGTCAGATGAATTTTCTGAAAACATAATATTAAGACGCTCCCCTGTTTCCACATTGATTGCATAACCCGGGAACCAACCCATACCATATGAATCAGGATCAGAATCAGGGTTCCCATCTTTATCAACGGAGCGGTGTTTTCTTGGCTCATTTTTCAATGCTCCACCTTCTGAGAGAGTTTCATCATCACAAGCTTCAAGAACAATACAATGTGTCCATTTACTCTTATCGGGAGTAAGAACAATGTCAACAGAATAAATGTTGGTCATTGTCTGATTAAACCCAGGACAATTAGGAATTGCACCCAACAATGTGAAGTCGTAATAAGGTTCTTCAGGTTGTACTCCCGGAATGGTGTCAGGTTTAATATATTTTGCCTGAGGTCCGCCATTATAAGGAGACGACAAAACATAAGGAGCCCAAGTTCCTCCAATAGCGTCTTCAAATTGTCCCTTAGGATCTTTCCATCCTCTGGATTGCCAACTGTCATTAAGTGTACCTGCAGCCATTAACATGAAGAAATCTTCAGTCTTCCATTTTGCATAATCATCCCTAACTCCTTCTCCTGCTTCCAATCCTTGCCATTGACCAGAGTTTTGTTGTCCTGAACGAATCCAGTTATTCGGGAAATCTCCTTCACCATCTTCAACTCCACCCAACCATGGTTTGCTGTTGTCAGCATATTCTATGCTGGAGCCGATGAAGTCTACTTGTGCATATTTAGAAAGGTTAACATAATTTAAACCGGTGGATGTTGATTTTACCCAATCCATTAATTCTTTTTGATGAATTTGAAATTCATAATTTTTAATAGATATAGAAATACCAAGAGGAAGAATCAATTGTTCATTAGTCATGTCAATACTCATTTTAGAATTGATTATTCTAATAGGGTTGTTATCTTCATCAACTAAATTCAAACTGATAAGTTCTTCATCAGTAACATCCATAATTTCAAGTTGCCAATTAGTAGAATCTGTAACATCGTCGGCATTTTCAATAAATTTGATAGTATAGTCAAAAGGTTTAACTTTTAATGGGTCAATAACTTTAATTCCAAGTGGACCATAATTATTTTTATATTGGATTTCATTTATAGCCCATGTTGGTTGTCCGTAATCGTCAAGCTCTCCACCAGAGATGATTTTATCTCTTGATTCGTCAGTCATGTCAAGAAAATAACCTCCGTTGCCTTGTCCTTCAATTCTGGTTATCATGGGTTGTGTACCATATGCAGAATTTAGAACAGTTCCTTCATTTTGAGGAGTTGTTTTGTGAGGTATTCCGGAATATACTTTTATATTCTTTCTACCGGCAAGAAATACTTTTTGCTGTCCTGCTAAGCCTTCAACACCATTTGTGATAGAATAAGGTGCGAATTCATTGTAGGCATAAGCAATAACCATATAATAATATGTTTTATGATTTACTAATTCAGTTGCAGTTGTGGCAAATTTATCTTCGGTTAATTTAAGTGAGTGATAAATTCCATTATTTGAACCATTTACCATTTCTGTTGCAACAGATGAAGCAACAGCGTCATTGTAAACCCAGTTAACTAATTGTCCTACAGCGCTTCCGTCAGATCTGTAATTTTCAATATCACATTGACCAACCAGCTTGGCTTTATCAGGATCATCAAGATCAGTTACACTTATACTTTTATTTTTCAATTGATAAATCATATATCCTTCAAAACGGTATTTTCTATCATTTGGAATTTTATCAATTGAAGTGACTTGTCTTGTATAAGTAATGATAGTATCGCGTCCATCTTGTGTGTAAGCATGTATTGTATCAGTCACATTATAAGAAGTTTCAACTTCTCTAAATTCAGCGATCTGATTGTCAAATTCTTCGTATTCTTCATTATAGTTATTGCTTAACTTGTCATCATTGGAGATGTAAAGGATAAGTTCATTTTCAAGTTCGCGAATAGTGATATCAGGTGCATCGGGTCCATCCAGTACTTTAAAGCAGTTTTCAAAAAGTGATTGACATTTATCGTCAGCAATTTTCAAAAGTTCAACGGAAGCCCAGGCACCGCCCTGTGAGGCACGCGCCCAAGGAATACCGACAGTAATGTAGTTGACAGAACCGGCTTTCAGTGTGAAAGGTCCGGCAGATTGCATAAAACGACGGTCATAAGGAGCATTTCCAACATTAGCTTCTGTCCATCCACCGTCACCATATTGTGATATGTTAGGATCAATACCGGCAGTTCCCCAATTACAAGGGTCTGTTGTTCCGGGGAACATAAAATCACATTCCGGACCTGAAGCCCCGTTTGATGGATGTGCATTTGCTCCATATCTCATTCGTTGATTATCTCTCCAAATACCTTGTAACATATTATAATAATCAATAGCTACATCTGGATCTCCGGTAGGAGAGTCATTATTGTTGTGGTAAACAAATCTTCTCATTCCGAAACGTTCATTGTCAACAATGCCATCACCAAAGTTAACTCCGTTGATTGCCATTTGATCAACAGCATATTCGCTTTCCAAAAAACGATCACAATATCCGTTTACAATAGAAGAATCTTTGTAAAATTTAGGGTTGTCTCTGCCATCATCGTCGATATAAGGTCCTTGAAAAAAGTCAACTCCAACAGCAGGTGGTTGATTACTATATGCCCAAGTTTGACCAGTTCCGTCAACATCATAGCCATTGTAACAATAACCCAATCCTCTGGCTACATCGCAACCGACATAGTCATCATTGGCATAACCCAAATCAGGGTCAACCCATTGTGAGAAAAAAGTATTGGTTAATTCATAAGTAGATCTATTGATGATTTCATAAGAATAGAAAGTCATGTTGTTTAGATCGTCATTGGTAGCAAAACCAAATGCTTGTCCACGAATTTCAAGGCCGATAGGTTCTCCTTCGGATTCGGTATGAGCACCTCCTTTATCATTGAAAATCCAATAGAGTGTCTCATCCCCTTTAAGAACGTGGTCAGCATAGATCATTCCGGTGGTAACACCGGAAGCTTCTTCAGGAGTAATCGGGAGCATTCCTGCAGCAGCCAAAGCTCTATTTGCTTCAGTCCAAGGACATAAATCATTGTCAAGGTCATAATAAGGATAATCACCTTGATCCGGATTGTATTCACCGTCTTCACCTAAATCCTTAAATGGAGCCAGATATTTGGATTGTCCTTTGGAAACATCCCCATGTGCAGGCCAGTTGGTAATAATTGAAGGAGTGACATATTCCGGGTCAATCAAAGTTCCGTTTTCGTCGAAAGCAGCGATATGAGCTTCTACCTGAGCACGAGTAATTTTAAAATGTTTATCATATTGACTGCAAGTTTCCTGATCTACAGATGCGCCTACAACTGTAAGTGGACCTGTCCAAAAATCATCTCCTTTTTGGCGAAAACGGACAGCAGCCAATTTTAATTGTTGATTAATATCTCTTCCTCCAATCCATAAGGCAGAGGAAAACATTGAAGTCATTCCGGAGCCAATAGGCACTTCATATTCTGCAACTTCTTTGAACCACATTGTTCCGTTTGTTTCCAAATATGCTCTAACATTATTGATTGTCAGTTCATTTGAATTGGTAGCGGGAAGGCAGGAGGCATTTGCTTTTTGTTTTGTAGAAATTTGGACATTTCTTGATCTTTCTGCCAATACCGACGAGGAAGCAAGGAGTGTGAAAATTCCAACTAAAATTAAAATTTTGTTTATATTCTTCATGTCTCGATTTATTTTTTTCATTATTACTTCATTATATTAAAAACCAAATTGAAGTCCCAAACTAACCCTTGCAGGTGTGCTGTAGTTATAAGGATTTTGCATTATCATATTGTAATAGTTAATGTAGGAAGGCACATATATCTGTGAATTAATTTGTTGTTGATATTCAGTAGCTGAAAGGTATCCATCATCATCAGGATTTCCGGTGTATGTATATACAGATATAATGTTTTTAAAATTAAAAATATTAG
Organism: Bacteroidota bacterium; assembly: GCA_019135895.1. Classification (GTDB taxonomy): domain Bacteria; phylum Bacteroidota; class Bacteroidia; order Bacteroidales; family WCHB1-69; genus JAGVVH01. The sequence goes on from JAGVVH010000415.1 coordinate 35,853, forward strand.
TAATATCTAAATAAACAAGCAGGTATGCATTTTTAGAATTTTTTTGTTTTCCTTCTTTGTCTTTAGAATTTAGATTAAAAATAAAAGTTTTATCAATACGGATGTCGCATTGGAAAGTCCATGGTTTATGAGAACCATTTATAGATCCTGAAAGTTGAGAAGCGGTTCCTGAAACGTAGGTTGAGTAAGGTGTACTTGAGCGGCTATAAGGGAGACCTGAAGCTGCTGATAATAGAAGAGTTATTCCGGTATTTTCAAGCCATCTGATTTCTTTAACTTTATTAGTTCCTTTTTTAGAATATTGAGATTTGGGACCGTTATAGTCGGCACCTCCATCAAAACGGTAGTCAATATTGGCACTAATACGATGTCTTTGGTCAAAAGAAAGATTATTTAATGTTCTTAAATTAGGTTGACCTGAAGCAATGATGGCGAGGTTTGAAGAAGCCGAGGATCCGGTTCCTTTTGCAAATTGCAAAGTATAACCTGCACGAAGAGAAATATTTTTTATTCTTCTTAAATCATAGCTTAAAGAGAAGCCCTGAACTGTTCCAAAGTCAAGATTAGCATAGGAGTAATAAGTACTCGGATATGAACCGGAATAACGGTATGCCTGAATCTGGTCACGTTTTTCAGAATAATAAGCAGTAATTCCGATTGCCGATTTATCACTTACTTTTTGAGTAAAACTAACCTCATAGTCAATACTTTTTTGAGGTTTAAGGTTTGGATTGTTTACAATATTATTTGCATTGGTCCCGAATTTTTCTATAAAGAGATAATCAATAGGACTTAATTGTAAGTTGGTAGGACGGGAGGTGATAATATTATAGTGAGCAGTAAATACTGAGTTATCTGAAACAGGAAATGAAAATGAAACACGTGGCATAATAGACCATTGTGGTTTATAATCTTCAAAAGCACTTGGGTCAACTTTTGAAATAGCTCCGTTTTCAAGAGCATCTACTAAGATTGGACCACCATTAGCTCCCAACATGTTTTCAGGATCGGCTACTTCTTGACCCTGACTATCATACCAAGTATTTCCGTTTCGATAACCGATGATAGTAGTATTATCTAAATCAAGAGTTCCATCTTTTTGGTTTACATATACAACCCAGTCGTCTCCTGCGTTATTAGTAAAATATTGATCCCTCATATAGCCTTTCTCAACTAAATCTCCAACAGTGTATGCTGCGCGGAATAAGTAAGGGTCAGACAATACAGATTGATTTGCATCGAAACGGTCAATGCGGACACCAATATTAAACAATAAACTCTGAATAGAGAATTTGTCCTGTAAGTATAAAGCCATATATATAGGTTCATAAGCTCCAATATTGTAAGTCTTATTACCATTTTCATCTGTAGAATTAAAGAAATCGTAAATCGTAGTTTTTTTATTGTATTTGTGAGTTCCTGTATAATCATAACCATAATAATTTACCAGAGAACTGCTGAGTCCAACCAATAATTCTTCGGCTGAGAACATGCTTAAATCATAAGTTTCAGGAGAAAGATTATCAATATCAATCCAGTCGCTGCCATTAGGATCCAATCCCAGTGAAGTACGTAAATTTCTGTCGAAAGAAGTTTGTTCATCCAAATTGATTAAATTATTATAATCAACAGTATCTCCATGAATGATGGGATTGTCAACATCAAGCTCATTAATATGGAAGTTGGCTTTTTGTCTCATCATTGTCCAAAGTGGAGTTGGATTAACTGAGAATCCACGACTGGTAAGTTTTTCAAATTCATAACCTAATTTAAATTCATGATCTTTTAGATTAACAGATAAACTTGCTTTAGCCCCTAAAGAAGTTAATTCGGATTTGCTATAACCATCGGTAATTGCACCAGGCATATAAAAAAGGCTATAAACACGATCAGGCTGGTCTCCGTTTCTCAAAGCTCCGAACTGAGAATATAAAGTCAAGTTATAAGGTACTGTATATCCGTAATAGTCATTAATTATTTCAGGAGTGAACTGATCAACAAAATTCTGAGTATAGTAAATTAAGTCCGGATTAGAGCTTCCTGTTGCATCAAAAGTAACTAAAGAATCATAGATATTGGTCAATACAGTCATATCATAATACATAATAGAATCGATTTTTATATCCTGTAATTCATAATATTTAGCTTTGGTAGTTTTAAAATATCCAATATGACCATAATTAAACAATTTATCTTTATGTCTTGCATCCTGAGTTAATGAATTAAACTTAGTATAGTTAATATTAATATCATACATAATATTTTTAAAGATAGCGGTATCACTTGGATTGGTATAAACTCTATGATTGATTCGGGCATTCAATCTCATGGTAGAGTTTTGTGATTCAGAGTTGTTTTGAGCATTAAACAGTGCAGTTGACCTACCCCAGTTTTTACCTTTTAAGAATTCATAAGAACCACCCACGGATATCTTTACATTATGTGTTTTTCCTGTAAGGAAATCAAGTTTTCCCTGCAAGAGATAATTCCAGTAACCGGCATGATCTCTTACTCTTCTTTTATAGAAAGCATCACTTTCAAGGTAACTGGCGCTTTGATACCATACTCCGAAATCAGTTGGGTCATAACGAAGCGGAGTTTTAATCAAATAGTCAATAGTTTCATCAGTAGCTCGCCAAGTTCCACCTTGTGCAGGAGAGTTATCGATATCATAAGAAATTTCACCTGTGAGCAAAAATCCAATTCTGGCAGGATCTGAAAGTTTTTTTCCTTTGAGGAGAGGCCCTGAAAGAGAAAGAGCTCCAAGGAAATTGCCATAGCCTTCAAGAGAGCCTCTTAGTTCAGCAGCTCCATGAAAATCTTTAGAAATACCTTTTGTCGTAATAACGGTAAAACTGGTTCCATCACCATATTCAGCAGGAATACCTCCCTGAATTAATTCGGCTTCTTCAATTGATTGCATAGAAACTCCACCATTACCTCTGACACGCACACCATCAATAATTGTTTGTTGTCCATCAGGACGATTTCCGCGGACACTGGCAATGGCTCCGTCTTGAATGGTAACACCTTCCACACTGGCAAGTGCTGCATTGATGGATCGACCGGGGGTTCTTCGTAAATCCTCACCAGTAATAGTGACTGACTTTTTTGTTTCATCTTGATCAAATACGGGCTTTTCCCATTTAATTTCCACGGCAGCAAGTTCTTGACCACACGTGATGGTAGCATTTTCAAACATTACAACATTAGGGGAGATGGAAATACCTGTTTTCTTGTATGTGTTTGAACAACCAAGAGGCCCGGTAATTTCAAGATCATATTTTCCGGCAGATATACCGAACAGTTGGTATTCTCCCTTTTCATTAGTCATAGCATAATTCACAACTTTATCATCCTGTTTCAAATATACGTTTGCATAAGCCAAGGCCGACTTAGTTTGATCTTTAACAGTTCCTTTTAAAGTACTTTGTTGTGAGTACGCAATTTCGCTGCAAAGGAAGATAATTCCAAGAGCAAATAGTAACTTTTTAATCATAGCCATTTATTTATATTAAACATTATTATTTTGTCAGAAAATTCTGGGCGGTAAATTTATAAAAATAATTTGTTCTGACAATTTATTTTTTTTGAAAGCCCAATATTTTTATAATATCTTAATAATTAGGTCTTTTTAAAATCTCGCCATATATAATTCCATTTATAATTTCACCACTTTCAAGGGGTAACATTGGAAAAGATTCGTCTTCATTATCAACACTTTGAATTTTTGCTTTGACAAAAGAATCATCATTATTGTAAAATTCTGCTTCAATTTTATTCGTTTCTTCATAAGTGAAATAATTCTCTTTTTTGGAAGAATTTATTCCAATTTCTTCCATTGAGGTGTTCAAAACAGTTCTTTTTTTTTCAAATTTTGGTTCAAAAGGGATATTGACAGATTCAGGTATCTTTGGTATTTCAACCGGCTCAGAATTGTTGCTTTTTTCTTTCTTTTTATAATTGAAAAACAAGTAGGCAGCAACAACAATAATTGAAATAACTATATCAATGGTATCCATCCGATTTTTTTAAGTGCAAATATACAATATTTTATTTTTGCTTCGTTATATTCTTTTACCGATGAAAAAATTATTTTTTATATTATTCTGTTTTTGGTGCTTAATTGGTTGTAATGGTTATGAGCACGAGACTATTCCTAACGTTCAAGTAGATTTTACTATTTATCCAAATGATGTTGCATACTATAGTTTAAATAATTATGGAGGGCATATGTATTTTACCGGAGGTGTGAGGGGAATTGTTGTCTATAGGCTTGATCCATATACTTTTATGGCCTATGATCGTGCATGCCCTTACGACTGGGAAGATAACGATTCTTGGATTTGGGTGGAGGAAAGTGGTATTACACTTATTGACAGTTGTTGTGGCTCCAGATTTAATATATTGGATGGCTCTGTTATTAATGGTCCTGCAATCTATTCGTTAAAGCATTACAGAACAACCTTTGACGGAGTAAAACTTCGTGTCTATAACTGAGGCATCATTTCATATACTAGTTGCACCATTTTGGGCCCTGCTGCTGCGGCTTCCTTCAGCACTTCTTCATGGGAAGCTTTTTCAACTTTTCCAATAATACCCAAATCTGTTATTACAGATAATGCAAATACTTCCATTCCCCTGTGTTTGGCAGCAATTGTCTCCGGAACAGTTGACATTCCAACAGCATCGGCTCCCATATAATGAAACATTCTGTATTCTGCGGGGGTTTCAAAACAAGGACCGGTTACGCCCATATATACACCTTGTTGAAGGTGTATGTTGATTTTTTTTCCTGTTTCCAAAGCAATCTTAATCAGCTTCTTAGAATATGCCTCGCTCATATCGGGAAAGCGGGGTCCTTCATTGTCTTCGTTTGGTCCAAGTAGTGGATTGTTTCCGAAAAAATTAATATGGTCATTTATTATCATAATATCTCCAATTTTAAATGTGGGATTCATCCCTCCTGCAGCATTTGACAATATTATTTTTTCAATTCCAAGCTCTTTAAGAATCTGAATTGGAAGAGTAACTTCTTTCATTGAATATCCTTCATAATAATGAAACCTGCCATTAAGAACAATTACATCTACGTTATTTAATTTTCCAAAAATCCAGGTTCCTTTATGTCCTTTAACCGTCGAAACAATAAAATCAGGAATTTCTCGGTATGGGATTTCAATTCTTTCTTTTATTTTATCAACAAGGCCTCCTAAACCTGACCCTAAAATTATTGCAATTTTAGGGCGATTTGTCATCTTTTCTTTTAAATACTTAACAGTTTTATCTATGTTCATTTCATATTATATTATATAGTATATTTTTTTGTTTGCATTATGACAAAATAAACTCAATTGCTATGAAATCAAAGGCATCATTTCATAAATTAGCTTCACCATTTTAGGTCCTGCAATTTCAGCTTCTTTAAGAACCTCTTCCAAAGATACTTTTTCTATTTTTCCGGTAATACCCAAATCAGTTATAACAGATAAAGCGAAGACTTTTATATTTCTGTGACGTGCCATTATGGTTTCAGGCACAGTTGACATTCCGACTGCATCAGCACCTAAATAATGAAACATCCTGTATTCTGCCGGAGTTTCAAAGCAGGGCCCGCTTAATCCCAAATATACACCCTGTTGAAGATGAATATCTGTTTTTTTTGCACAAGTTAAAGCAATATTGATTAATTCTTTCGAATATGCTTCGCTCATATCAGGGAATCGTGGACCTAAATTGTCATCATTTGCTCCTATCAAAGGATTGGTCCCGAAAAAATTAATATGATCGGTAATAATCATGATATCACCAATTTTGAATGCCGGATTCATTCCACCTGCCGCATTTGATAAAATGAGTTTTTCTATTCCAATTTCTTTCATGATTTGGATAGGCATTGTTACTTCATTTAATGTGTAACCTTCGTAATAGTGAAACCTTCCATTAAGGACAACAACATCAACTCCGTTAAATTTTCCAAAAATCCAGGTCCCTTTATGACCGCTAACAGTTGAAATAGGAAAATTTGGAATATCTTGATAGGGTATTTCAAGTTCTACTTGTAACTTTTCAACAAGTCCACCCAGACCTGTTCCCAAAATAATGCCTATTTTGGGTTTTGAAAACATTTTGTCTCTTAGATAATTAATTGACGATTGAATTGGATCTAACATATTGCTTGATAATATCATTAAAAATTTCATCTTCTTCAAAAAGAAATTTAACTTCTATAGGGATAGTAAAAACCGGCATAGAATTAATTTCATCTAGTAAGGCTTTACTCCTAAATCGCATCATATCTTTTTCTGTCGTAAAAACAACAGTGTTTGATTTTAGTTCATCCGAAATCCTTTTTTTGATAATAATCATATCTTTTTTAGTAAAGAAATGATGGTCTTGAAATTTTAAATGCAATACTTTTTTGTATTGCTTTGAAAGTCTTTCATATAATGGTTTTGGGTGAGCTATTCCGGTAACTAATAGAATAGTCGTTTCGGCATTAAGAGCAATTTGTTTAGCGGGTAAAGTTTGAGGCTCCGGATTACCATATACATAGGTTGTAAAAAACAATCTTTGTCTTGGGAAAAGTGCTATTTTTTCACAAAAAACATCCTTTTCTAATCGGGTAATACAATCAGGGGTTTTAGAAACTATAATGATGTCAGCAATATTTGCCGTGTTACGAAATTCTCTTAAATTCCCTGCCGGAATAGGATAATCATTAAAAAAGGGTTTTTCATATTCTGTCAGTAATATCTTTAGCCCTGCATTGACTTGAATATGTTGATAGGCATCATCCAATAAAATTAATTGCAAAGATGGGAATTTGTTAGTGAGATTGATAATTCCTATTTTCCTTTTTTCTGCAACTGCTACTTTTGTATTAGGATATTTGACATAATATTGCATGGGTTCATCTCCGATTAGTAAAGCATCCGTATTGCTTATCTCAGTATCATTTAAAAGAATATATCCTTTAGAAATACGTCCGTAACCTCTGCTCAAAGTTGCAATTTCCCATTCTGGAAACAATAATCTTATTAAATATTCTGTATGGGGTGTCTTTCCGGCTCCTCCCAAACATAAGTTTCCAATAGCAATTGAGGGGAGTTTGGGATCAAACGGTTTTACAATTTTGTGATGGTATAAAAAACGTCTTATCCAAAGAAAAAATCCATAAATCAAAGAAAAAGGGAGAAGTATTAACCTGATTTTCATGTCGGAGAGTTTTGGAATTTATCATTTTCCCACTTTTCATATTTTTCAATGATTTTTGTAACAAGGTGATGTCTAACAACATCAGAGTTGTCTAAATAGACAAAATCGATACCTTTAACATTATTCAATATTTTGGTAGCCTGAATGAGTCCGGAGTTTTGATTACGAGGAAGATCAATCTGAGTAATATCACCGGTGATAAAGAATTTGGCATTTTTCCCCATTCTGGTGAGGAACATTTTGATTTGGCTTTCAGTTGCATTTTGTGCTTCATCCAAAATGACGTATGCATTATCCAAAGTTCGACCTCTCATAAAAGCGAGAGGTGCAATTTCAATGGTTTTATCCTCCATATAGGAAAGAAGTTTTTGCATAGGCATCATATCCCAAAGTGCATCATAAAGTGGCTGGAGATAAGGATCTAACTTATCTCTTAAATCCCCGGGAAGAAATCCGAGATTTTCACCGGCTTCCACTGCCGGTCTTGTTAAGATAATTCTTCTGATCTGTTTATTTTTCAGGGCTCTGACTGCTAATGCAACAGCTGTATAGGTTTTTCCGGTCCCAGCCGGACCGATGGCAAATACCATGTCATGTGATGCAGTACTTTCAACAATTTTTCTTTGGTTTGGTGTCAATGCTTTAATTAATCTTCCATCTTTCCCATGTAAGATAATGTCATCCTGAATACCATTGTGGTCTAATCTATAAAATGAATCGTCTTCCGATGAAATAATATTGAGAATGTCATTTTCATTAATTTTTCCAAAACGTTCGTAGTGTAAAACCAAAAGTTGAAATCTGTCTATAAAAAGTTCTACTTCCGAATTTTCTCCCAAAACTTTAACTTCATTGCCTCTGGCATTTATCTTTAGTTTTGGGAAAAGATTTCTTAGGAGGTCAATGTTTTTGTTGTTTGTCCCATATATTCCTACTGCAATATTATTTTCTAATGTGATACTTGTTTCCATTATTTAATCTACTTTTTAATTAACTACTATGTAATCGCTTGGATTAACCGGAAACCCGTTGTACCAAAGTTCAAAATGAAGAAAAACTTCTTTTGACCTATTTCCACTATTTCCCATTCTGGCAATAGGTTCACCCGCCAACACTTTATAGCCTTCTTTTTTGAGCAAAATTTCTGTATGTTTATAAACAGAAATTAGATTTCCACTATGTTGAATTATAATAGTATTTCCATCTTTTGGATCATAGCCTGAATATATGACAATCCCATCTGCAACACTTGTTATCAATGTATTGCGAATATTCTTAATATCAATTCCATAATGATTTTCGGCAGGATTGTATTCGGCAAGAATAACTCCAATCGTAGGGGGTAATAATAGGAGTGTATTTATATTAGCTCTTTTGCTTAAAGGAGTTGAAGCAGTTGCACTATTTTTGAGACTTTTCTTTTCTTTCATAATCAAATCAGCTTCTTCAAGTATTGCAGCATTGGCTTCAGCAATTTTTTTTCTTTCACTTTCTGAAATTTCTTTTTGAGAATAGCTCTTTTCTTGAGTATTCTCCATATCTTCAGTAGTAGTTATTTTATCATTGATTATTCTGTAAAAATTGTCAATATACTGTTGATTTTGATTTAGCATTAATTCTACAGAATCAATACTAATTGCCATTTTCTTAATATTTCTGTAGTCTTCAGGGTTTGTATATCCCGGAACATAAACACGTAGGGGAGTAAAGGCAATTAGAAGAGCAGTAAGAATAATTAGCAGAACAGAAGAGGTGGTGACCACTACAAAAACATTTCTTGGACTTAACAGAAATGATATCTTATCTGCATGAGAATCATCATTTCTAATAATCAGGCGATATTTAGTTTTCCAGTTGATTCTGAGCCGGCTCCAATAATATTTTATTTTTTTAAATTTTATCATATCATTTCAGGTAATTATTACGATAAAGCCTGATTTACTTCTTTAGATGATTTGAGAATTGCATCGTATTCTGCCGGTGTGATATCATTGAAGAAATAGTGAACCGGATTTACATAAGAACCATTTTTTATGATTTCATAATGAAGATGAGGACCCAATGAAAGACCTGTATTGCCAACATATCCGATAATTTGTCCTCGTTTTACTTTTTGTCCGGCTTTTACAGCTTTTTTTGACAAGTGTGCATATACTGATTTATAGGAATATCCGTGATTAATTATTACCACAATACCATAACCTGAGCCACCCGTTTCTCCGGAAATATAGCCATCCGCAGTTGCATATACCGGAGTTCCCCTGGGAGCAGTTATATCAATACCTGTGTGAGGTCTTAATGTTTTCAGAATAGGATGATATCGTCTTCCAAATCCTGAAGAAATAGAGTACATATTTTTTAGGGGTCTGATTGCAGGAATTGATGCAAGCATTTCAGCTTTTTTTGTTGCCAGTAAAGAAATAGTATCATAAGAACGTGATTGTGAAGCCATCTGAACAGTAAGCTTGTCCATTTTTACTTTTAGTTCATTTAGCAACTCATAGGCTTCATCGTGTGAAAGACGGTCATATTTTGTGCTTCCCAACATCGTGGGATTCCTTTGTTCTAACGGAAGTGGATCGGTTTCAAAAATTGATCGGTAAACATTGTCATCTCTTTCTTGTAGATCATTCATTACAAATTCAAAAACATCCATTTTTTTATTGATTTTTTTTAGCTCAGCCTTGAGTTCATTATTCTCTCTTTGAAGCATTTTTTCTTTTGGAGAATCAATGAGATAAAATGAAATCCATAAAACAATTACAGAAAAGGAGAGAGCGGTTGCAAAAAACCATAATAACCTCTTAATAATATCTTTCAGAGTGAGTTTTTCTTTTTCAAAAGATAGTGTATTTGGGTTAAAATAATAAAATGTTTTTTTGGACATGATGTTATTTTTTACACGAGATACAGATGATGTTTCCTACGCTAAATTCACTCATTTGATAATTATTTCTTGCAAAAATCAACTTTAATGGAACAGCATATTTTTGAGCAATGTATTTCATGGTTTCCCCTTTCTCAATAGTATGAAAAGAAACTTCTGATTTTTTGTTTTTGTACTGCAAATAAACAACTTCCCCTGGAATAGGTTCATAATTATCGTCAAAAATATCATTAAAAAGTCTAAGATTGGACTCTGTTATCTGAACATCTTTCCCTATTTTTGCATAGGTATCCCCTTTTTGTGCAATAATAAATTTAATTTTATTATTTACATATACAGTTCTTGAAGTGTAAGGATAATATACAGGCTGATATTCCATCTCTTTTGCAGTAAATACTTTTGCAATAACTGGTTGCTCCTCAGTTTTCACAATTGCTACAGAATCTTTTCCACAAGACTCCTGGGGTTTGACTTTTCTTTCAATAATGACTTCAATTCCTGACTCAATCAAAGTGTCTCTTTTAATAGTGTCATTGTTTGATTTTTCTTTGGGAAGCTCTGCAATCTTTTTCGTAATATTACTTATTGAAGAATCAGAGATTTTATTTTTTTGAACCGATTCTTTCTCAACAGGAATTTGTTCAGTAATTTCCGGAAGATTGGTTTTTATTTCATCTTTTATTTTTGTTGAGAGTTCACTTTCAGGTTTGTCATACAAATAAAGAAAATAGGTTTCAATGATATTAATCAACTGATTGCTGTAGTTAGGGTTTATTGAGTAACTTGCTTCCTGAAGTCCTTTTGCCCATCCTTTATAATCGTTAATTTCAAGGGTAAATAATTTGTTATATCTGCTTCTTTCGACAAGAAATTTTGAATGGTCATTATAGGAATCTTCAACAGAAGCATATTTTCTGTAACAGGTGTGGGTTATATCAGCAGGATCATAATAAATATCTCCTGAGTATTTTTCATGACAAAGAATTCCAAAGTGGTTGTTGGCAGATTTTGAGAGTGTATTAGTTCCGGCATTAGAAGAATAGATAGCTTGTGCAAGTTTAATACTGGCAGGAATATGACTGGTTTGCATTAATTTAACTGCCAAATCTTTATATTTATCAATATATTCATAGACAATTTTGTCATTGTATTGGGCAAAGGAAGTTGCACTATACAAAAACAGTATTATGATACATAATTTTTTCATAGTATTAATGTTTCAATTTAATAATATCTCCGGGTTGTATAATCGATTTTTCATCTAAATTATTATATTTAAAAAGATAATGCAACTGAATAGCGTATTTCTGAGATATGTATCTTAATGTTTCACCCCTAGAGACAATGTGTTTTTGAACAGGATTGTATTTTGCCTTGTTTTCAATGTAAATTACTTCCCCTTCCCGAGGCTGAATTCCGAGTTTTGCATCATTATACTTTCGAATATTTTTTTCTAAATCCTGAACATCTTTAGCAATTGAAGCATAAGTGTCGCCAGATTTGGCAATGATAAAGAAATTTTTATTGTTTACATATACTTTTCTCTCTGTAAATGGGAATTCGCCTCTTGGAAATTCATTGTCTTTAGCACTAAAAAAAAGATAATTCAAGGCTTTAGGTTCAGAGGCTGCCACATCTTTTTCTTTAAGATTAGCACTTTTATCATTATAAGTGGTATCAAAGGAGATATATCTTTTTAAAAAGATAGTATCCTGTTTTGAAATGTTATACTTTTCAATCAAATTGATAAGACGCTCAGCATACTGTGGATTAGTTGCATAACCGGCTGCTTTTAAACCTTTTGCCCACCCTTTATAGTCCATGATGTCAAGTGAGAAAAGTTCGCTGTATCTTGGTCGGCTTGTAAGGAATAATGCATGGTCAGTATAGGAATCTTCCACTTTTAGATATTTTCGAAAACACTCTCCCAGTGAATCATCATCAATGAGCAAAGTATCACCTATCCACTCTTTATGACATTTAATTCCAAAATGATTATTCCCTGAGATGGCTAATTTGCTTTTTCCACAAGCACTTTCAAAAATTCCTTGTGCCAAAGTAATGCTGGCGGGAATTTTGTATTGGTGCATTTTTTGTATAGCCAGTTCTTTATAATTATCAATGTAAGTGTATATATCTTTTTCATTGTACTGAGAAAATGCAGTTCCACAATACATTATAAATAGTAACAAAAAAAATCTTTTCATAATGATTTATCGTCGTTAATTGTTATTCAAAGCCTCAAATATTAATTCTGAATAAAAATCAACAATATTGATGTTTAGAAATTTTACTTGGCGCGGGATAATACTCATGGCTGTCTGACCCGGAATGGTATTAATTTCCAGAAAAAAAGGAATTCCCTCAGGAGTCAGGATATAATCAATTCTTACAACTCCTTTACATCCCATTTTTTTAAATACAATTTCTGAATATTCTTTAATTTTATCTTCTGTTGACTTGTCAATATCAGCAGGGGTAACTAATTCCAAATATCCGGGTGTATATTTTGCCTGGTAATCGTAATATTCTTTTTTACTTTTAACTTCCGTAACGGCTAATGGAGTCACTATTCCCTTGATGGTGGCTACTCCGCAAGTCATTTCCCTTCCCGGTATGAATTTTTCAATCATTAACTGATTGTCGTATTGAAAAGCCGTATCTATTCCACTTATTAATTCTTCCATGTTATGTGCCTTCGTTACTCCAACACTAGATCCGGAATTACAGGGTTTAATAAAGCATGGGAATCCGCATCTGTCAATAATGTTTTCGAAATTAATAGCTTCATCTTTATAATAATGAATGGATGGAGCAATTGGAATTCCAAAATTGGAAACAGCAATGTTGCAAAAGTATTTATTGAAAGTTATGGCAGAAGTAAACATATCGCACCCGGTATATGGAATTCCAAGCATTTCAAAATAACCCTGAAATTTACCATTTTCGCCAGGAGTGCCATGAATTGCAATAAAGACAGCATCAAAGGAGATCTTGTCTGAACCTAATAAAAGAGAAAAATCATTTCTGTCAAGCTGAATTTTTTGTCCGCTATTATCAGTGTAAAACCATTCAACACCCTGAACAAGAATCAAATAAGGAGTAAATTTATCTTTATCGAGAACATTATAAATGTTGTCGGCTGTCTTTAATGAGATTTCATATTCGCCCGAATTTCCACCTGCTAAAATTGCAATATTTTTCATTTTTTATAATTATAGAGCCTCGCAAAAGTACAAAAAATATATGAAAATTGTGTTTTCTTATACCGGATTTGTGAACAACAGTATGTTGAATTGTCGTAAGGAAATGTTACATATTTTTTTGTATTTTTGTGCCCAATTATAATAATTAAGCGGATTTTTTGTTTATATGTTTTAAGAAATTATTTATGGGAAAGTTTAAAGATTTTTTTAAACACGACAGATTGGGATTTCATCTATTACTTGCTTTCGGAATCACTATATTCCTGATTGTTGTTGCGTTGATTTTTTTAAGGATTTATACTCGTCACGGACAGGAAGTAGAAATGCCCAATTTTATTGGAAAAGATTCAAAATTATTAATCCAAAATACCTCTTCTGCTGATTTTATTATGGTAGTTTCAGATTATGTTTATGATAAATCACAGCCGGAAGGAATTGTTTTAAAACAAAATCCTCAAGCAAAGGAGATGGTTAAAATGGGTAGGAAAGTATATCTTACAGTTGCATCTTCTATACCCCCAAAAGTTAAAATGCCTGAGTTGAAAGACGTTTCTCAACGCCAGGCGGAGATTATGCTGAAAGCAATAGGACTTGAAATCGGTGATATTATCTATAAAGCAAGCCCTTTTGAAAATGCTGTGCTTGAGCAACTTTATAAAGGCCGTGCAATTGCTGCAGGAACTGATATCAGTATGGGTGAATCTGTAACGCTTGTTGTGGGAAAAGATATCAATGATTTACCCGAATCAAAAGACTCTTTGATGAATATTCAGGAATGATTATTCACCAATTTGAATTAAACAATTAAGATTAAAATAAATGGTTTTTTTGAAAATTGATATTCTATGAAGTGCTATTACTATTGTAAGTTATTTTTTGTTTTAATTTTCGTTTTGTGTTTTGCTAATTTTTTGGCAGCACAAGAAGTTCTGACAGATCTTCCCAATAATATTCAGCTTTTAAAAGAATCAAAAAATGTTCATATTAAATCTTCTATAACTAATGCTGAACCTGTTAAACTACCTTTTGTAGATGATTTTTCTGATTATAATCTATATCCCAATCCCCTGTTATGGGAAGATAAACAAGGTTTTGTCAATTCCACTTTTCCTATTAATCCACCCTCAATCGGTGTTGTTACATTAGATGCCCTTGATGAGTTCGGGAAAATTTATAGCCATGCTTCAGAGTCGCCTTTTGCTGCTGACACTCTTACTTCACATACTATAAGATTGGATTCAGTATTTAATCCGAATCGACCAGTTGGGATACAAGATTCAGTTTATTTCAGTTTTTATTATCAACCGGGAGGCGGTACTTTTTCTCATCCTTATCTTGAATGGGAAAGAATTGGAAATCGACCGGATAATGAAGATAAACTGATTCTTGAGTTCGGGTATGCTACCGGAGATACTATTTTCACCGGTTATTCTTATGCTGAATATATTTTAGGTGAAGGAGAATCATACGTGATAGGGGATTCTCTTGAAAATCCCTATATCCCAGGCACTTATTATGTTTTTGAATCAAATGCTTTCCCCGGTCAGACCATATTATTACCTTTTGATTCCCTTTTCGGTCCTGAAAAAATTTGGAGTGAGGTTTGGTCATCAAACGGTTGTAAGCTGGATGATTGGCTGGATGCAGATTCTTTAAGGTTGACTTATTTTAAACAGGTGCTTATCCCAATTACGGATCCTATATATTTTCGAAACAATTTTCAGTTCAGATTTCGAAATTATGCCAGTCTTGAGCCAAACGGAGTTGCCGGCTGGGCAAGCAATGTTGACCAATGGCACATTGATTATATAATTCTTAATATTAACAGAACCAAAGATGATATTTATCCCAATGATATCGCTTTTGCCCTGCCTACTACTACTTTTCTCAATAAATATTATTCAATGCCCTGGAATCAATTTCAAGTTTCCGATATGAAAAGTGCTTTTAATAATCAACTTGCAAATATTTCCAATACAACTAAAAATACAAGCTATTCTTATCATGTTGTAAAAAACGGAAGTCAGATAGTTGGAAATTATGTGAGCAATAATGAAAATGCCTATTCTTATTACCCAAATGGTTTTCATACCTATCCTATGCACGCCAATCCGTCAATAAACTTTGCAATTTCTTATGATAATCAGGATAGTGCAACTTTCTTGGTGACTCATATTTTTCAAGTTGTAGGAGGAACCGGTGATGCACGTCATCAAAATGATACCTCTTTTTTTGAACAGAAATTTTATAATTATTATGCGTATGATGATGGAACTGCAGAGGCAGGCTATTCTCTTCTTTCCACTATGGCTTCTCCTGAAGCATCATTTGCAGTAAAATTTACATTGGCTTATCCCGATACATTGCGTTGTGTAAGAATGTGGTTTAACAATGTTCTTGAAAATGCTAATTTTGATTATTTTACACTGAAAGTATGGGATGATGATAATGGCTTTCCCGGAAATGAATTATATTCTTCTGAATCACTGCTTCCTTCTCAAAGTTCTGATTTTCTTGATTTTGTGAGTTATTTTTTGGAAGAACCTTTGTTTGTCTCAGGTACTTTTTATGTTGGCTTTTATCAAAATCACGATACTCAACTCAATCTTGGATTTGATCAGAATAGTGATGCTCGAGGAAATTTTTTTTATAAAACTGCTGATGAATGGGTTGAATCTTTCTTCAAAGGAGCTCCGATGGTTAGACCGGTATTGGGTAAATATTTTAGCCCGGTATCTGTTCCAAATAACTCTCCGGTGACTTTTTCGGTTTTCCCTAATCCAACTTCTCAATATGTTACCATTAAACTAAATGATGATAGTTATAATTTTGATAAAGTTATGATATATGATATGTATGGAAAACTTTTGAAAATCTATACTTCTGGCCAAAATAGCAATGTTATTGATTTATCTTCTTTTGCCCCGGGTGTCTATGTTTTGCATTTAGTTAGTGGAAGTAAAATATTGGGTATTTCAAAAATTGTCAAACTATAATTTCCCCCATTTTTTTATGCATCAGGATAATATTATTTATGGACTAAGACCTCTGTTGGAAGCCATTAAAAATGATAAAACAATCGACAAAGTATTATTTCAAAAAGGGCTAAAAGGAGATCTTTTTAAGGAGCTTTTTTATCTTGTTCGCCAAAATGGAATTCCCTTTCAATATGTACCGGTTGAAAAAATAAATAAATTTACACACGCCAACCATCAGGGGGTTGTTGCCTTTATTTCAGCAATTGAGTATCAGGACATTTTTTCTATTTTACCTTCCATATTTGAAAGGGGAAAAGTTCCTTTTCTTCTTATTTTGGACAAGATTACGGATGTTCGTAATATTGGAGCAATTGCCCGTTCTGCGGAATGTGCTGCAGTTGATGCGATAATATTGCCCCTAAAAGGAGGGGCTCAACTCAATGAAGATGCTGTTAAAAGTTCTGCCGGGGCCTTGCATTCAATCCCTGTTTGTCGTCATTCAAATCTTGTTGAAATTATACAATTCCTTCAAGATTCAGGAGTTGAGGTTGTGGCAGTGACAGAAAAGGCAAAACATTACTATTTTGAAAAAGATTTTACTAAACCTCTTTGTTTGATTATGGGAAATGAGTATGAGGGTATTGCTTGGGATTATCAAAGAAAATGTAATGATGCTGTCAACATACCTATGCTTGGTTCTATTGAATCACTGAATGTATCTGTTGCAACAGGTATTGTGCTCTTTGAAGTAGCCAAACAAAGACTAAGAGATATTGGTGTTTAGTTTTTCTATTATGTAAGATTTTTAATTATGACAATCGGCATACTTTCCGACACACATGGGTACCTACATCCTAATATTTTCTCTTTCTTTGAAAAATGTGATGAAATATGGCATGCCGGCGATATCGGAAATAGCGAAATTCTTGACCAACTGGAATTAATTGCCCCTGTTAAAGCAGTTTTTGGAAATTGTGATGACTGGTCAGTACGAAGCCAGATTCCCGAATTGATGGTTTTCCCTTGTCAGGAACATAAAATTGCTTTAATGCATATCGTTGGTTCTCCCGGATACTATTATTCTAAATCAATTGAAATTATTAAAAAAGAGAAACCTACTGTTTTTATTGCGGGTCATTCTCATATTCTAAAAGTGATGAATGATACAAAGAATAATTTGCTTTTCATTAATCCCGGATCAGCAGGAAGATACGGTATTCATAAAAGATTAACTTTCCTTCGATTTAAGATTATTGGAAAAAAAATTAGTGATCTTGAAATTTATGATGAACCAAAATAATAGCAAATTAATGATTCATGATATTATTACTATTCTAGGTCCTACTGCAACGGGAAAAACTCGGCTGGCGGCCCTTTTGGCAAATGAATTAAAGGCTGAGATTGTCAGTGCCGATTCCCGTCAGGTTTATCGTGATATGAATATTGGAACAGGAAAAGATCTTGACGACTACAGAATAGGAAATATTACGATTCCCTACCATCTGATTGATATTGTAAATCCGAGATTAGAATACAATATTTTTCTATATCAACAGGATGCAGTTAAGGCTATTAATTATATCCAATCTAGAAAAAAACAGGTAATTCTTTGTGGGGGTAGTGGTATGTATATTGAAGCTTTGCTGAAAGGATACAAACTCTTTCCTGTTCCTATAAATCAATTGCTTAGAAAAGGACTTGAACAAAAATCTGAAGAAGAATTAATAAGTTTACTTACCTCTTTTCGTGCAATTCATAACGTTACTGATACTTGCGAACATTCCAGATTGCTTCGAGCTATCGAAATTGAATATTATTATCGAGAACATCCTGAATTAAGTGAGTTTGCTAAACCGATACCATCGCTAATTTTTGGATTAAAAGGAGACAGAGATTTAATCAGAAATAAAATTACTTTACGCCTTAAACATCGTTTAGAAAATGGGATGATTGAAGAAGTGGACAATTTGATAAAAAGAGGTGTTAATCCCAATTTACTAATAAGATATGGGCTTGAATATAAATTTATCACCCTATTTTTACTCAAAGAAATAGATTATAATACTTTATTTAAACGACTTAATACTGCAATTCATCAATTCTCGAAAAGGCAGATGACCTGGTTCCGAAAAATGGAACGGGATGGTTTTAAAATTAACTGGATAGATATTTCTCTTGATGAGGAAGAAAAATTAAGATTAATCATGGACTTTCTGAGAAGTCACAATTCCTAGAATCTGATACCGACAGTGGCAAAGACTTTATGATTAATATAAGTGTTGTTTGAAGCTTCTACTAATTCAGGATTGTATAACCAATAGTTTTCAATTGAATATTTGAAAATATAGGCTAAATCAAAGAAGAAAGATTTAGTTCTTATGCCAAATCCCAAAGATCCCAAATGTGAAGTGCCGGTGTTAATTTCATTCTTGTAAGGTGAACTCTTGAAATTATATCCTAGTCGAATTAAAAAATTTTCCGATAAATAGACTTCTGTTCCGACACGAACAATATTTGATATTCCATATTTTTCCTGAATATTTTTATTTTCATCTGCAAAGGAATAATCATTGGCATACATATAGGCCATTCCATAATCTACAAATTCATATTCTGCACTAATAAAAGCACGCTTGTTGATAAAAAAAGCAAGACTCCCGATTGCACGGAGAGGAGTGGTAAGTTTGTAGTTATACTGATTTTCGTATGAAGCCGAATATTCTTTTCCTGCATCACTAGTAGAGGTTATTTCTCTGTAAAAATTATCTGAAATAGCGTTATAATAAGTTGGAGTGTGAAAAGCTGCACCAATTCTCATGAATTTAAAAGGTTGGTATAAAATACCTAGTTTTAAGTTAATGCCACTTCCTTTTACAATAAGTTCATCATCTATGGTATAAGAATCCATTCCACCCACAGTCATCTCTTCATCAATTTCTTCATAACTGGAAATTTCCTTATAATGTATAAATGGTATTCCCATCGTTGCCCCAATAAATATACGATCATCGTAATTTCCTCCAACAGAAAAAGCCATTTCATCTATTCCACCACTCGTTTTGGTATATTTACTTTGAGCCAGATTTGATCCGCTGAATGGAGAATAATAATGGTTGTCATCACCTGGCAAAGTGTCTATTAACCAAGTTTCCCAAGCTACAAGATTATCCCCATATAGGTTTTGAAAATTTGTTGAATTAGCACTGTTTACAAATTCATCAGTCATTGAACTCCCTATTGAGGTCCCTTCTACAAGGCTGGAATTATTAAAATCATTAATTCTGTTATATCCAACTCCAAATTGAATAGCATTCCATTTAGAGTTTGGAATAGCATTAGTTTTAAAGACCATTCCTAAATTTGTAATACTATAGTTTGATGAAATATATTTTGACTCAGAATTGAAATAGTTTGCTTTGCTATTAAAAACAGAGATTACAATAGGAGTAAAAGAAATCTCATTTTTTTTAAAAACACCAATTGATGCAGGGTTTGTGCTTAATGCTGAAAAGTCAGCTCCAACTGCTCCAAAAGCACCTCCGGCTCCCATAAAGCGTGCGGTTCCTTCCCAATTATTTTGAGAGAATCTGAATGCATCAATGTCATTTTGAGCATTTATAAATACAATGAAAAAACCAAATACGATACTCAAAAACAATTTCTTTTTCATAATTATTTTATTTTAATGAGAAAAACTATAAAATGGAATTAACGTCTGTTTGAACTACTGCCGGAAGAAGATGAACTTCTGCTACTGCCAGAGGAAGATGAACTGCTTGGAGATGAATAGGATCTGCCAGATGAACTACTTGGAGATGAATAGGATCTGCTGGAGGAACTGCTCGGTGAAGAATAGGATCTGCTGGAGGAACTACTTGGTGAAGAATAGGATCTGCCGGAAGAGCTACTTGGTGAAGAATAAGACCTGCCGGAACTTGAATTAGGGGTTGAATAGCTTCTCCCACTTGAATTATCAGTTTTTTTGTATGTTGGAGTTATTCTGGAATTAGATGGTCTGTATTGGTTATTATAAGGATTGGGATTATTTTGGGGAGTGTTTCTATATTGATTATTATGTGTTCCGGAATTAGGATTTTGTCTAGAATTGTTTTGGGGAGTATTATATGTAGGTCTTGTCGTAGTAGTGTTAGCAGGTCTTGTCGTAGTAGTGTTAGCAGGTCTTGTCGTAGTAGTGTTAGCAGGTCTTGTCGTAGTAGTGTTAGCAGGTCTTGTCGTGTTGAGGGAACCGTATTGTAAGTCTTTGAAGTTGTGGAGGTATTATTAGTTCCATTGCTTGGAGAAACTGTATTTTGTGTTTTAGAGTTGGTAGTATTATTAATGGTTTTATCTGATGAAACTTTGTTGGCGGTATTTGCCGGTTTGTTTATTTCGGAAGCGCTTGTAGAGGATGCTGCAAGGGCATCATAACGTTGATTAAAACTGGTTGGAGTTACAGAACGAGAAACTGAACCCGAATTATTATTATTGTTGTCGTCTCCATAATCGTTGGGTCTGTCACCGCGCCCCCCGTGGTTGGCAATCCCATTTGAGGAGCCAACATTATGCCTGTGTCCATAGAAATAGGAGTGATTATTATCATAATTATTGTGATAATATCCTGCAAAGTATCCTGTATAATAGCCGTCGTAATATCCCCAGTTATAAGCATTCCAGTAATAATTCGGACGATGGCATCCCCATCCCCATCCATAGTTAAAACCATAAGAATAATAACCGTAATCATAATAATATGGGCGATACATATATGATGGCCACCACCAGTCATATCCTAAATAAATACTCATGCCCCAGCTTGAGGGGTAATAATCATACCAGTACATATTGGTATAGTATGGATCGTAATATCCCCATCCATAATAAGAATTTGAATGAAAACGTCGAATGCGGGAGGAATAATAATAGTCATAATAATCATCATAAAAATCGTAATTATCATAATTATCATAATAGTAGTTATTAGTTACATATGCATTTCCTTCTTCATCATAATAGGTTTCTGAATTTTCATAAGCTAAAGAAGGATTTGTTGTGTCATAGTAAACGACATTGTTATCATCTATGTTTTCATCAACATAATATTGAACCTGATTATCAGAAGTTGTCTCTATTGGTTTTTGATACTGGGCATCATTGGATGATGTGTAAATATCATCATAGTAGGTTAAAGTACCGATGTTGCAAGATATCATGCTGATTGCTAAAATGAAAAGCGGGATTAAAATCTTTTTTTTCATGGCTTTATCTCCTATATTTTTTGGGTTCTTATTTTTTATATTTTTGCAATTCGAATTAATAGACTACAAAAATAATTAAAAGTTAATCCTAAACGAAAAATAATGGCAAAAAGTATTACTACTCGTGTTGAAAATTACTCTCAATGGTACAATGATATTGTTAAAAAAGCTGATCTTGCTGAAAATTCGTCAGTTAGAGGTTGTATGGTAATAAAACCCTATGGTTATGCAATTTGGGAAAAAATGCAGTCAGCTTTGGATAAAATGTTTAAAGATACCGGACATGTAAATGCATATTTTCCTTTGTTTATACCAAAGTCATTTTTTAGTAAAGAAGCAAGTCATGTTGAAGGATTTGCAAAAGAATGTGCAGTTATAACTCATTACCGTCTGAAAAATGATCCTAATGGTGGTGTTATTGTTGATCCGGAAGCTAAACTGGAAGAAGAATTGATTGTTCGTCCCACTTCTGAGACAATTATTTGGGATAGCTATAAAAACTGGATTCAGTCATACCGTGACCTTCCTCTTTTAATAAATCAATGGGCAAATGTTGTTAGATGGGAAATGCGTACTCGTTTGTTTTTGAGAACCGCTGAATTTCTTTGGCAAGAAGGTCATACTGCTCATTCAACTAGGCAAGAGGCAATAGAAGAAGCTGAAAGAATGCTGAATGTTTATACTGATTTTGCAGAGAATTTTATGGCTGTGCCAGTAATTAAGGGTGTTAAGTCTCCTAATGAACGTTTTGCAGGTGCAGAAGAAACCTATTGTATTGAAGCTCTTATGCAGGATGGAAAAGCACTTCAGGCTGGAACTTCGCACTTCTTAGGTCAAAATTTTGCAAAAGCATTTGATGTTAAATTTTTGAATAAAGAGAATCAGCTGGAATATGTTTGGGCTTCTTCGTGGGGGGTTTCTACACGTTTAATTGGGGCTCTTATTATGACACATTCTGATGATAACGGATTGGTACTACCTCCAAAACTTGCCCCTATCCAAGTAGTGATTGTTCCTATATACAAGGAAGAAGAACAGTTAAAAATGATTACTGAAAAAATTCAACCTTTGATTGGAAAATTGAAAGCCAGAAATATATCGGTCAAATATGATGATGATGATTCCAAACGCTCAGGATGGAAATTTAATGAATATGAAATGAAAGGTGTTCCTGTTCGTTTAGTTATTGGACCAAGGGATTTGGAAAATAATCAAGTTGAAGTTGTACGCCGTGATACTTTACAAAAAATGAATCTTTCTTTTGATACGCTGGATTTGGAGGTGGAGAAATTGTTGGATGAAATTCAACAGAACCTTTTTGAAAGATCTTTGCAATTTAGAAAAGAAAACATCCGTAAAGCAGATTCTTGGGATGAATTTATCAATATTCTTGATAATAAGGGAGGTTTTGTTTTAGCTCATTGGGATGGAACTGCTGAAACCGAGCAGTTAATTAAAGAGAACTCAAAAGCTACCATACGTTGCATCCCAATTGACAATCAGCATGAAGACGGGAAATGTATTTTGACGGGCAAACCATCTATTCAAAGAGTACTTTTTGCGAGAGCTTACTAAATTAAATGATGATTTGAGGTAATTTTTATTTTATTACTGATTTTATTAAAATTATAATATGCAAGATAACAGACTCTCAGCCTTTAAAAGATTATTGGATATTATGGATGAACTCAGAGAAAAGTGTCCATGGGATAGCAAACAAACATTTGAAACTCTTCGTTATTTGACTATTGAGGAAACTTACGAACTCTCAGACGCCATCCTCGACAATAATCCTTTGGAAATTTCTAAAGAATTGGGAGATCTTATGCTCCATCTTGTTTTTTATGCAAAAATCGGTTCAGAATCAGGTTCTTTTGATATTGCTGATGTTTTGAATGGGATATGTGAAAAGTTAATTCGTCGCCATCCTCATATTTTTGGAGATGTTAAGGTTACTGATGTTGATGATGTTAAGAATAATTGGGAGAAAATTAAATTAAAAGAGGGAAATAAATCTGTCCTGGCAGGCGTTCCTTCTTCGCTCCCGGCAATGGTTAAAGCATATCGAATTCAGGAAAAAGTAAGAGGAGTGGGTTTTGATTGGGAAAAAAAAGAGCAAGTTTGGGATAAAGTTGAAGAAGAAATTAGGGAGTTTAAATCAGAAATGGATTTAAATTCTTGTAAAATGGAAGATGAATTCGGAGATCTTCTTTTTGCACTTGTTAACTATGCGCGTTTTATAAAAATCAATCCGGAAGATGCACTTGAAAAGACTAACAGAAAATTTATCAGACGTTTTCAGTTTATGGAAAAATGTTCTCAAGAATCCGGAAAACCCTTATCGGAAATGACTCTTAATGAAATGGAGCTTCTTTGGCAACAGGCAAAATCGGAGAAAAATTTAATTTAGTTATTAATTTCCCTACTATGAAAATTCGCCCATTTGTATTATCATTGTTGATAATTCTAGTTACTTCCACCTCATTTTCTCAGCAAAATGCAAGCAAAAAAATTATGAATCTTTGTAATAAGGCCAAAGAAGCTATTAATTTGCAACAATTTGACAAAGCAGAAAAATATCTTCAGAAATCTTTGTCCCTCGACTCTTCATACGCAGATACTTATGTTTTGTATGGGGATATCTATAATGTTACATTACAGTCTGCTAAAGCTGCCGATTGTTATAATAAAGCTATTAGTTTACTTAAGAATCCAAAGCCGAATTTATTTTTTATTGCTGCAGGAGAAGAGTTGAAATGCGGACGTTATCAGAATGCTCAGAAAAATTTGAATTTATATTTGGAAAAAACAGGAAATGAAACACCATTGATTGATGAGGTTAAGAAAGGACTTGAAACTTGTGCATTTGGGATTGAAGCACTTAAAAATCCTGTCGATTTTAATCCTGTTAACCTAGGTCGTAATATCAATTCTGAATGGGATGAATATTTGGCTGCTTTAACTGCTGATGAGGAAGAATTTATCTTTACGGTTCGCCGCCCAAGAGATAACAATACTATTTGTGCCTTTTGTCAAATGGAAGAAGATTTCTATTCAAGTTTAAAAGAAAATGGTGAGTGGCAGCCTAGAAAACCCTTAGATAATCCTGTTAATTCAAGCTATAATGAAGGGGCTCAGTGCATTTCTCAGGATGGTCGATTTCTTTTTTTTACACTATGCAATGCCGATTTTGGATATGGTAGCTGTGACCTATATTGGTCAAAAAAAATTGGAAGTAGATGGTCACGTCCCAGAAATTTCGGACAGCCCGTGAATTCTCCCTTTTGGGAATCACAACCAACCATTTCTCCTGATGGAAAAACTATCTATTTTGCCTCAAACCGTCCGGGCGGAAATGGTAAAATTGATATATGGAAAACTGAAATGACGGAAGAGGGAGTCTTTACTGTTCCTGAAAATTTGGGCATTATTATCAATACCAAAGATGATGATACAGCACCTTTTATTCATGCTGATGGAAAAACTCTCTTTTTTGCTTCCGATGGACACCAGGGAATGGGAGGAAAAGATATTTTTTATTCTACTTTGTTGCCAGACAATAGTTGGGCTGAGCCAACAAATCTTGGCTATCCGATTAATACACCCGCTGATGAAATCAATATTTTGATTAATGCATCCGGAAATACAGCCTATTTTGCCTCAGATAAAGATGGAGGTTTCGGAGGATTGGATTTATATAGCTTTGAACTTGATGAACGACTTCGTCCTACTCCGGTTACTTATATTAAAGGAAGAGTTCAGGATGCCGTTTCTTTACATCCAATTCAAGCTTCTATTGAGCTATTTGACCTGAACCAAAATCAGATTATTACTTCCACAAGTTCAGATCCTGAAACTGGAGAGTTTTTAGCTTGTATTCTTACCGGAACAAATGTTTTGCTTAATGTCTCAAATCCCCTCTATCCTTTTTATTCGGAAAATTTCCAATTAAAAAAATCATATTCTGAGCTAGAACCTTTTCATAAAGACATTAATTTGCGTAGACCCGATGTGGGATCTACTTTTATTTTGAGAAATATTTTCTTCGATTTTGACAAAAGTAGTTTAAAAAATGAGTCATTTGTTGAGTTAGATAAACTGGTTGATTACTTGAAACAGAATCCTTCGTTAAACATTGAAATTGGTGGACATACTGATAATTCGGGAAGTGATGATTACAATTTAAGACTCTCGTTGGATCGATCAAAAGAAGTTTATAATTATCTGATTTTAAAGGGTTTGGATGCCTCTCGCTTGACTTATAAAGGGTATGGTAAAAATAACCCGATTGCATCCAACGATACCGAAGAGGGGCGAGCTGCAAATCGCAGAACTGAATTTAAAATCATCAGTAGGTAGGAGACTCCTTTTTATTCAAAAAAAGTAGAAGAACATTAGCTACTTTTCTTTCACCGAAATGATCATATTTTCCATTGTCAGTCGGATGATTTATGATACCATAATTATCTTTGTTAATAAAAAGAGTACTTGAACCTCCACCGTCAAGGTTAAGCATAGTCTTAGCGTTGAGCCATTTTAGAATGGATGCAAATTCCTTAAGTGTCATTCCCGCAGCTTCTTTCATTCGCCCGTCAACAACAATTAGCAATATTTTTCCTTCATCAGTAATGGCAACTCCGGTTCTGTTATGGCGATCTAATGTAAATGAGTTTTGAATAAATGAAAGTGTTTGATGATCAAACAATAACATTGGTCCCGATGTCATTATTTCTTCATGTTGCAAGCCATCTTCAAAATCAATATTAGTGTCCGGCATTATGATGGAAAGATGCCCGTTTTGAATGGCAAGAAGACCATTCTTATAGGTTTTGCGTTTGCCATCTTTATAAGTATTTGAAGCAATTTTTTTGCCATTCACTCTGAGATAGTCAGTAGGGATTCCACTTTTCATAAAAAAAAAGGAACCGTTTATCGCAACGAAAGCTTTATTTATTTTACAAAATTCGGAAGTTTTGGTTAAAGTCGAAGATGCTGCCAGTTTAAAGAAAAAGTCATTTTTATTTTCATCAATTTCTACAATATATATATTTTGATTTGAGTTGAACAAAGAATTATCTGAAATGGATAAATTTTTAAGCAACAGACCTTCTGCAAGTGTGTCCGTTATCCAATTTCCGTTAACGACAGCTAATGAATCAAAATTTTGGGCAATCAAGAGATTGCCCAAAAGAGATATAAATATAGCTAAAAAGCTCTTTTTCACAAAGCCAAATATTTATTAGTCAAGTTCAAAAGAAGTTTCACCGAGAAAACCGGAATCGGAAAATATTTCTACAATATATTTACCTTTTGCCACTTTGTCACCATCACGAACATCCCAAAATAAAGTAACATTTTCTGCTTTTTTTGTATAATTGATGGTCGTCTTTGCAGTATATTGTAACTGCTGTCCATTATTATTAAAAGTATAAGCATCACTTGCACCCGGTGAAAGAACACGTCCTGTCTCCGGAACTGCAATTCTGCAATATATGTTAACCGGTCCCGGCTCAATAAGAGAGTTCTCTCCTAATATTAAACTGGTTTTAAATTTTTTTGCTCTTGAAGCTTTCTCAGTAATTACTTCAGAAGAATTTCTGGATTTGTAATAAACAGCACGACTATATATGTTGTATGCTTTAAAAACAGCAGCAGTTGTAATTTTGGCACTTAAGTTTTCTTTTTCCTGTTGATAGGTGGCACTTTTTTCCTTCTCCTGAACGAGGGACTCTTTTACCTGCGTATTTTCTTGTTTTAATGCAAGATTTTCCTGATACAACTTATCCATTTCATCAACATATTCTTTCGCAATAGTTTGCAGACGAGCAAGTTGTTTCTTGATTTTTTTGTAGTCAGCCTGAGAATTGATTAATTTCTTAATTTCTTCTGCATTAGCTATTATGGTACTGTCTTTTTCGCTAAGTTGCTCTGAAAGTTCCCCATACTCAGCTTTAATTTTATCATGTGAAGCTAGTAATGAATCCAATTCGGTCTGGAGATTTTCTTTCTCAGTAGTAGCCTCAACATATTGTGTATTAAAAACAGGCTTTGCAAAAAATCCAAAATAAAGAGTTGTTGCAAAAAATACTATGGCTAAGATTGCCAGTGTAATTACCCATTTTTTTAATGGATTGGTTTGTTCATTTTTTAATTCTGTTGTTGTTTCCATATTGAAAATAATTAATTTTGTAAACTCTAATTAAACTGCAAATATACTATTTTAATTGTGTTATGAGAAAAATATTTACTAAACTAGCCTTCAACCTTTTATCCTTTTTTTATCCAAAATCTTGTGTCTCTTGTAACAATGCTTTACAACAAAATGAAAAGCAACTTTGTTTAAATTGTATGCTTCATTTGCCTGAAACAAATTATCATTTATATATTGAAAATCCTTTAAAAAACATTTTTTCCGGAAGAGTAAGAGTTGAAAATGTTGCTTCTTTGCTTTTTTATAAAAAAGAAAATCAGGTACAAAAAATATTGCATAGTTTAAAATATAAGGGGAATAAGTATCTGGGCGAATATCTTGGAATTTATTATGGTGAAAAATTAATCCAACAAAAAGAATATCAGAATATTGATCTTATTATTCCAATTCCCTTGCATGAAAAAAAATTGAAATTAAGAGGATATAATCAAAGTGAATGGATAGCTAAAGGTCTTAGTAAAGGAATGAATCTGCCCTATAATGCAAATCTATTAATAAGAACTGAATATACTGGAACCCAAACAAAAAAAAGTCGTTTTAATCGTTGGGAAAATGTCCGTGATGTCTTTGAATTAACTGACATAGATTTACTTAAAGATAAGCATATTTTATTGTGTGACGACGTTCTCACAACAGGAGCTACTACTGAAGCAGCTATCCAAAAAATAATTGAAATTGAAAATGTTAAAGTGAGTGTGGTTACTTTGGCAAGTGTCTATTAATAGACTTAATTATCTTTTTCTTTTTTTGAATTACCTTTAAGGGCAAAAATCTCAAAAATGGCAAATAAAAAATAAATGATAATAAATGATATCGCAAATCGCCATTTATCTTCTTTATTGAAAATGATATAAAGGAATAAAAATAGAAGACAGGACATAAATTTAACCGTGCGAGACAGCAGATACCTTGAAATAAATCTTTTTTCATCCCTGTGTTTGTCATTCCTCAATATAATATATAGTGTAAAAAGAGTAATAATAAAGAAAAAAAGAACTATATAAGGCAAGGCAGGAGTTGAATATTGTGGATACTGCCATTGCATTATAACAGTTAGGGCTGATATAATTATAGAAAAAACAAGTAATCTAAAAGCATACTGTTTAATTGGAATTTTTGCCATTATTATTTTTGTTGATGAATAAATCTTTTATTATAATATACATTGAAATTGCAATTGAAATTAAAGCTCCTAAAATAGTAAACAAAGGTTTTAAATTCAGAAATTCATCAAGTTTTAATCCCCCATAAGTGCCTCCTGCAATGATAACAATCATTTGAATAGCAATTCCTGAATAATAAGAATAACTCTGGATTTGTTTTGTATATTTTGTTTTTTTCTTAATCATCAAATGATTTGATTCGGCTCATTTTTTTGAGAAGAATCTATGGGCATTTCTATTTTATTATTGTGCATTTTGCAATTACCGGCAAAGTTTGCACCAGGCTCAATAGCAACTTTTCCTACCATTATGTTGCCTATCAAATTGGCAGTGGTTTTTAAAGTGAGAAGTTCTCCCACATTAATATTTGCCTTTACATTTCCCTCTATATCAATAGATTGACAAACGATATCGCCTTCAACACTACCGGAATGGCCAATTATAACTTTTGATTTGGACTTAATATTGCCTTTAACAGTTCCGTCAATTCTGCAATCTCCTGTTGAAATAATATCTCCGGTTAGAGTTGTTCCGGAAGCTATGATGTTAACGTCTGTTACACCTTCTTGTTCGTAAATTTTTGCCATATTTTCTTGATTTGTTTCTAATTTATTATTTGTTATGTGATATTCATTATGATCACTTCTAATTTTTATTTCAAATAATATGTCTCAAAAAACTCTTTATACATGGAGCGTTGATCGATTTTATTATAATAAGTAGTATAGTTTGTCGCAGATATTGGATAAATTGTAATACTTGCATCTCCTATTTTGGATGCAAATTTATCATTTCTTGTGATAGTATTATAATATTCTAATGAAGTTTCTTTATTTTTAAATCTCGAAATAGTAATCATTTGTTCATTTTGATTGATATAAAAACTATTCATGTTGAAGTTTTGCAATCTGAAAAACTCTTTGTTAAAGTTGTTTACATCATTTTTTATATCGAGTACAGCGTGTTTGCTTACATTTACGATAACAATTACATAATGAAGTTCATTTGGCTTATATTGAAAAGGTCCGTTTAAAACACCTCCCTGATTGGCAATGGATGTGACAGAAGTATCTGCGGTAAGGTTTGAGGTGATGGAAGAGGGCGTTAGTATTGAGAGATAGGTAGCTGCTATTTCTTTGATTTGAGTATTCGGGTATTCATTGATGATGAAATTTAGCTTTTTTCGAAGAGAATCTTCTCCATAAGTTTGTCCAATGGCAACTGCTAATATGTACTCATATTTGGCTTTTAAGTTCTTATCTGTACACAAAGGAATTGCTTCATTTGCCATTTGGATAGTTTGGGACCACTGTTTTTGTTGGTAAGCTTGAAAAGCTTTTTCATATTTTATTTCAAGTTCTTTATTTTTTTCGGCAATTTTCTTATAATAATCAGGATCTAAAATAAGTTTTGCAAAATCGGTATCAGAGTATTTGGTTAGAATAATATTTTTTGGGGTTTCATATTTTGGATTATTTAAATGTAAATAATTCAAATATAACATATAATAAGAAGGTAAAGTTAATTTATCATTGGGGAATCTGGAGATTAATTTTTCGAATGTTTCATTTGAACGTCTCATATCATTCAGTTGATCCAAATATATGATGGCAGCATTGTACAAAGCATTTGCTATTTTAACATTCGAAGAATCCATAGCTTCTTTTGTTAGTGGCAGATCTTGCGTGTAATATTCTGCTTTTTTAGGATCTGTTTCTCTTTTTTTGATTGGATTTCCTTCATCATCATATTCAGTGGAATCTTTTTCAAGTGTAGGGTCATTTAAGACTGCCATATCTTCAAACGAAATCTGCTGTTTATTGCTTACCCTCCAATTGTCCTCAAGTTTGCGGTTCCCCCAACGAGTATAAAATTCATTTTTCCCTGCGGTAACTAAGGCTTGGTTGTAAAAATACCATTTTCCGTTTGATGAAGTGGTGTTTATATTAGACATTCCGGCAGTACTCTGTAATGCCAGCATCCTTTCGGCTTCTTCTTGAGCTGCTCTTCGTTCATCTTCAGTATATTTTGCAATCATCTTATTGACCCAGCTGCTTCTTTGAGAATCATTAAGTTTGGCTATCCTTTGTAAACTATCCTGAAGGATAACAATTTGGAGATTTTCAACCAGCCCCTTCAAAGTGTTTGCTTTCTTAACAATTAGAGCATGATTAGGATAATTTTTTGGCAACGAAAGAAGTGCAGTATCATAATATGCCTGGGATTCAATATATTGTTCTTCTTCAAAATATATGTCGGCCAATGTTACTGCAGAATAGGTTCTTTGATAATCATTGTTGGAATAATGGGAAACAGATAAGGCCAAATTTTTCTTCTGTTCATCTGTATCCTGATCAATCCGATAAATTTCTGATATCGCAAAGTAAATCTGGTCTCTGTAGTCTTCATTTTTTTTCTCTTCTAACATCTTTTTCATCTCTTTGAGAATAGTATTCTTTGATTCGGGAGTTCCATCATAATTATTGGCAAGATGCATTTGGGCACTAAATTCCATTTCATATGAAGGCGATCTTTTTATGACTTTTGAGAAATTCTTTTGAGCTTCAGGAAGTTGTTGAAGTGATTCATGTAATTGTCCCAATATAAAATAAAGTCTTGTTTTAAACTCTTTGTTGGGTTTATTTGAAATAGCTTCTTGAATATAATCAATGGCAGTTAATACATCTCCATCGGGAGCAGTTAGATGATATTCTGCAGCAGCAGAATTAAACAGCACATTTAGTTTTTTGGACTTCTTTTCATAAATAGCATATTGGGTTTCATTTAGAAGTGTCTGAGCCCTTGAGTAATAATTTTGTCTTAAAGCTGAGCGAACCCCAAAAATCATGGCTTCCTCTTCACAATTCCACTTGTTCCCCTTATATGACGTGGTAATATAACTGAATATTCTTTGAGCCTGAACATAATCTTGTTTGTAAAAATAGGCTTTTCCCATTATCAAATAGGCATCATCCATTGTCTTGACATACTCTTTCCCTCGTATCAACATGGAGTGCTTATAGATAGATTTTGATGCTTTTTCAATTGACTTGTCCATGGAGGGGAAAATGGATGTCAAATCCTCTTTTGCAGGATAATAATAGATGGGTAGTATTGAAGTATAATTGTCTTTGCTCTTCTTTGCAAGTTCGGTTTCGCCACTTTTCAAGGCTTCTTTAGCGTTAAAATTGACATTAAACATTGAAGTGACAGTATGATATGCACGATTTGGAAAAGTATTCTTACGAGTAGAACAAGAGGTTATCGCCAATAGGAAAACCAACATTCCGGAGATGTAAAAGAGTCTTGATTTTTGAATATTCAATTTAAATACTATTATATTATTAATTAGATAATTTAACGCAAAGATAACGGAAATAGTTTTATTTTATTTTTTTTGATTTTCAAAATATTGCTCTACTAATCGTTGAACATATTTACCAAAAATATCAAATTCAATGTTTACTGTTGTCCCTGGTTTGAAGTTGTGAAAGTTGGTGATCTGATATGTGTATGGAATTATGGCAACCGAGAAATGGTCTTTTTTAGAATCAACAACGGTCAAACTCACTCCGTTGACTGAAATGGAACCTTTCGGAACAGTGAAGTTGTTTTGTTCGGAATTATAGGTAAAATAATATCTCCAGCTTCCATTATCGTCAATCACCTTCTCACATATTGCAGTTTGATCAACATGCCCCTGCACAATATGGCCATCAAACCGTCCATCTAACATCATACTCCTTTCTAAATTCACTTCGTAGCCAATTTTCCAAAACTTTAGATTTGTTTTGAGCATAGTCTCGTCCATAGCAGTTACAATGTATTGGTTCTTTTCTTTGTCAACTTTGACTATAGTCAGGCAACATCCATCATGAGCCATACTTTGGTCAATGTTTAACTCCTGAGCAAAATCAACTTCAATGGTAAAATGATAATTACTCTTTTCCTTTTCTATTTTTACAATTTTTCCGGTTTTTTCAATAATTCCTGTAAACATGATGATTGTATATTTTCATTAATGATGTTTTTTCGAATGCAAAAATACAAAATATAATGTGTTATTGCGAGCACGCTTAAGACCATTTTATGATTGAGGTGCAGAAATGATATTGATTCCGATATCATTTGAAATCTATTTTAATACGATTTTTTCTACTTTAGACAATTATATTATCTTATTTTCATTATTTCCTTCCAAAAATTGTTCTAAAAAATGATTTTTTTTTCGTTTACAGAGCATTTAATAGCTGAAATTCGTCTTTAATTGAAAAATATTTTCTTGATATACAGGAGAATAATAAAAAATATAAAAAAAAAGATTAGGATAGGTTGCAAAAATAAAAAAAGGTTGTATTTTTGCAATCCCAATTCGGGAAGAAA
>JAGVVH010000214.1 GCA_019135895.1 Bacteroidota bacterium
AGGAATTATTCGGGGAGTGCCTTCACAAATATGTGATAACCGATGCTATCAGGGATGAGAATGTGCTGAAATTCTCGGTTGAATATGTTGGCAGGTACAGGAACAGGGATAGTGCCAATGAAATTGATATTCAGGTCGAGGATATTGATGTTGATGAACTGATGGAATCACAGGCACGGCTTGAGAAAATTGTTGACTATATCATTGCAAATCATAATAGAAAAACGCATAGCAGGGAGTTTACAGCCATGTTCTGCGTAAGTAGTATTCCAGCATTGATTCGCTATTACGAGTTGCTATATCGCAAGAAAATGCTCGGAAATCACGATTTGAAGATTGCCACCATATTCAGTTACCTGCAAGCTAAGAGGACACTACACAAGAAATATTAGTAAATTTGAAAAGGAGATTGCGAAAATCCTGAAAAGAGTAGCAAAATTTTAAAATTAATAAAAATGAAAAACTTAATAATGATTACAACAGTAGTTTTGTCACTAATCTTTGTGGCTGGGTGTGACAAAGAGACCGTTATCCCCGAACAAAATGTTCCGACTGAAATCAATAACTACGTTTCAACCCACTTTCCAAATTGTTCCATTTCAAAGGCAATTAAAGAGAATGACGAAAATGAGGAAATGTATGAGATTACTTTATCCTGTGGTATTAAATTAGAATTTAACAAGCAAAAGGAAATCATAGATATTGATTGGAATACAAAGCTGCCTGACAGCGTTATTCCGACTAATATTCTTACCTATGTAAACTCAAACTACTCTACAAATTTCATTATAGGATGGGAACTTCAATCAGGAAATCAAGAGGTTCAACTTAACAATAATCTTGTGCTTGTCTTTGATATGGCAGGAGAATTTTTAAGGATTGATGATTGAAAACCAGCAGGTAACAACGTGTATAGCTCATTGCGGCTGAAGTGTATAACTCAAAGTTATTGCTTTTTTACTAACCTTACTGCTTAACCGAAAAAACTCGCTGTCTAATCCGCAACGAGCCATACACAAAACCGTTATGGGCAATCGGCTTCAGGACGCCTGAAATAAAGAGATATAATAAAGCAAAATATAATCTATGAGAGGAGGTGAGAAAATATGGCAGAAGAAATTTCGTTAGAGGAATATAAAAAGGTGTATAGAGGAATAGTGGCAGAAGAGGAGAAAAGAGGTTTTTCAGTTCATCTGGTAGTGTACGTGCTGGTTAATGCTATGTTGATAGCCATTAACTTCATATATTCTCCAGAATTTATCTGGTTCTTTTATCCACTCATAGGTTGGGGTATCGGGATATCCATGCATTATCTATTCGGTGTTCGTTGGATAGAGAAAGAGCTTAAAGAAAGAGAAGCAAAAGCAGAATACAGAGTAAAGGAGGTCAAAAGTAAATGATAGCGCCCCTTCGCCGACTACGCTCACTTCGTTCCACTTGTGCAACATTCGCTACTACTGCAGGTAGTTGGATTGCATACAAGGGTTATAAAAAGCAAAAAAGGCACAATCTTACTGATATTGAGGTAACCATTATTGATGATGAAAACAGAGAAGATTATTTCTGGTATGTAAAATATCGCTTTATTAATTGTCAAAAAACTATTGAGAAGATTACCTTTAAAGTAAATAAGCCATTTATATTGTTCAATTATTGGAAATCAAAAGCAATTCAAAAATGTATGCAAATAGATAATTCACTTGAGTTATATAACATTTTTGATAATGACTATGTGCTTCTTTGTTTAAAAATCGAAAAGAATAAATCAGATATTTACAGAAAAAAGATTGAGAAGTTACTAACGATTGATCCAATTCTAATGATTGATTCAGAATATATTCGCCTTAAAAAAAGAACCTTTAATTATTCACAGTTACATTATGCTTAACAATAAAATTATTAATCAAATAAAAAAGAACATTGGTGCAATAACGCCGATTATTGAGCCTGTTACTTTATGTAACTTGTCCTGTTCATATTGTTTTGTTGGTGAAAAGAAGTCTTCAAATATGGAATTCTCTATACTTGAAAAAATAATCTCTTCAGTTATTATTCACAATGGCAAGGATAGTATAACAAAGTTTATTTGGCATGGTGGAGAACCTTTGCTTGCTGGCCTTGATTTCTATATGAAAGTGGTAGACTTTCAAAACAACTTTAAAAAGGATGGTTATCGCATTTTAAATGCGATTCAAACGAATTTAACACTTCTAAATGATGAGTTTATTGATTTTTTTATCAAAAATGAATTTGGTGTAGGGACAAGTCTTGACGGGACTAAAGAACTTCATGATAAGAATCGTTGTAATTCTTTCGACAAGGTATTTAAAAATCTTCATTATGCAAAGAGTAAAGGTCTACATGTTGGCGTTATCTGTATTCTGACTAAAGAAACACTTCCGCACATTGAAGAAATCTATAGTTTTTTTAGAGATAATAATATTGATTTCACATTAAGTCCCGTAATACCAAATTCGCGTTACTCAGAATTCATTCTCACAACGGATGAATATTATATTGCACTAAAGCAATTATTTGATTTATGGTATCTTGATGAAAATTGTAAAATTAGAGTTAATCCTTGTGGAAGTATAATTCAATCGATTTTATTAAAAGGAATTAATCTGAGTTGTATTCATAGTGAAAATTGCTTAAATCATTTTCTTACATTCTTACCGAATGGAGATGTGTTCCCATGTAATAGGTTCACAGACTATGAACAATTCAAAATAGGGAATATATCCAATATGACCTTTACAGAAATATTAAAATCTGAAAAACGATCTGAACTTCTATCACGCACAATTGAAACAATTAATGCTTGCAGAAAATGTGAATTTAGGCAGTATTGTAAAGGTGGCTGTATGAATCATGCATATGAATTTTATCAAACAATTTATGAACGTGATTATTATTGTCAATCATTCTTTAAAATTTTTCAGTATATAAACGAAAAAGTTAATGTATCTATTAATAAAGCAAAGCGTCAAATTTAAATTTAACTATCATGGAAACAAATGAATTAATTATCGAATTGAAAGAGCCTAATCTCAATGTCAACATTGACATAGAAAGAATTGATTCTCCTGCTCTCCAACGTATCCTAAGAGAGTTTAGTGACCCTGAAATTGTAACTAAAATGTATGACAAACATTCTGATTGGGGACAGCAAGGTCAATGTGGTTGTGTTATGGGTTGTTTAGGTGGATAGAAACAAAGCTGCTAACAAAGTGTAGCAGCAATAAGGGTTTCAGTGGTTATTCAAGCATTCTGCCCCGCTCAAACATCGGTGCGGTTTGACAGGAATGAAGCTTGCAATCCCTCACTGCTGCTACACTCAAACGTTGGGTGCAAGTGTAAAAAAATAACGACACAGCGGACAATTTGCTGCATAAAGACAGAAAAAGAAAAATGAAAATTGTCCACGCTCAAAACAACACATTTCCAAACCGCTGATAGGAACTGCTAATATGGTCTTTCCTTATTTTCCAGTAAACATATTTTTCAATTTCATTTTCATTTAATTCGTCGGGTTGATCAAACCGCTTTTCCGCTACTTGTACTTGAAGGAAACTCCTCACCGAACTGCTGTAATTCTTTATAGAACTGCCACTTTACCTTTGAAGCGTAAGTTTCCGTTCAAAAACTGCGATTAAATATTCGATGTCCATATTTCAAAATTAATAACAGTAAAATTACTAAAACATTCGTAAACGCAACTATTTTTATTAAAAAAATAATAGTTTATCATATTGATATCATGTAATTTATCATTCAATATCCAGCATAAACTTGCAAGTGGTTTACGCAGGTTTGATATTTTGTATTTACGAATGTTTTATATTTGTTGCGTAAATAAGACGTTGGGCAACATTAAAATTTCCGCGTTATGATTGATTTATTCTATAAATATTAACCTTTAATTGACAAAACATGGAAAAGACATTTCTGATTTTTGGACTATTCTTCGTTTTAATTTCAGCTTGTAAAAAAGAAAATTCAGCTAC
>JAGVVH010000317.1 GCA_019135895.1 Bacteroidota bacterium
GTTTTAAAATAAATATCTATAACATCATGATATCTATACCAATCAAAAGTATATTCAATATGACCGGCATCTCTAAGATTAACGAATACGGCTTCTGTTAATTCTTCTATAAATGTATCATAATATGTTGATTTAAAAAATGTATTAAGAACAAAATCATAATACATGAAACAACCATATTCTGCAATATTATAATTCAATCCAACATTATATAAATATGTTGTAGTATCAAATGAGTATTTATAAGCTTGAACATCAGATGCTGATATCGTACCAGAATATTCATTATCAAGTGTTAGTGTTAAAGCCCCAACATTCTTAGCAACTATATGTCCAGCATATGCCCTATCATCACCAGAAGCATATATATAATCATGAACATTTACAGCGGCAAGAGACGCAATATTGGCACAATTTATAGTTGCTGACCCTGGTGTAAATGTAAATAAAGCAGCAGTACCAGGTGGATATGTAATTAGAGTACTACTTGGAATAATATTGTCATTCAAAAATGTCTTTAGCCCGGCAAAATCTATACAGCTATTACAAAAAGACTTTAATACATTGGCATAATCTTCTTTCGAACGTGTATCATCATTTGTAGTTTTAATATAACCTTCAACATATTCCTTTAAGGTTAATTGCATAACATTTAAAAATTTTACCGGCCAGAACTTATATAGAAAACATAAAAATAAATAGTTTTTACTGGTAAAGGTATCTTCTTCAAAAATTGTTTCTGCAGACATTTGAACTTGATTTACAATTGTTGCATCGTCAAAAATTTTAGAAACACTATCAACTGCAATAAATGCATTTAACTGATTGACAACATTTGAAGAAATTAACTCAACAGGAGACAACGACTCTATTGTATTCATTAACTGTGAAAATGCATTATATAATCCTGTCGCATTAATTAATTTATTATCAATAACTGTTTGAAGATTTTGTAACATCACTGGAGAAATTTTTTGATAGTCATAAATAGATTTTCCAATAATATTTGCTAAATCAACAGACATGTTAGAATGATAACTTGTTACAAATGTTTGAAAACCAGTTAGCATAGCATTCTTATCAACTCTATCTGCAACAGCACCACTCAAGTTGATATATGTCAAATACATTAATAATTTCGTATATATGTTATGAGAAGAAGATACGATACTATATAAACAAGCATATAAAATATATTCATAATTAAAAGCTTTATCTTCTAAACCAGCAGTATCTCCTGCAACCTGATCAGTTGAATAAAACAAACTGTCATATAAATCGCTAAAAAAATTACGATATTGATACTCAGATACAAAAGATCGAAGTACTAAATCATAATTATAAAGAGTGGTCGTATCACTTATAAAAGAAAATTGAAAACACAATTCTTCTAAGAAATCATCAGATAAAATCGGAATAGTATCATATAATTCTTTCTTTGATAATTGAGATGTTCCAACCATAGATTCTACAAGTTCCTGTGTATTATCCATAGAAGAATTATAAATTTTCACTAAATCAATAGAATCTGTTTCTTTTATTAAATGAAAGAAATATGGATATTTTGGAAAACTGCTAATCTGATCTATAAATGCTTTCGTCATAAATTTAGGATCTGTCATAAAAATTACGGATGTCCTAAAATATTTACGAAACATTTTTGATCTTAAAATATAATTAAAATTACACGTCAAATATCGAGAATATGCATCTGCAAATACGCTCATAATTTTCTCCGCCTAAAAAAGATTTCCTCTTATAGTATTTACTACTTTACTAGCTGCTCCTCCAACATTACCGATATATTTTGATGCTGACCCGGCGATAGATCCAATGGAACCTTTTGCAGTATTATATACTGCATTAGCTAATCCTTGCTTAAGCAATGTTGGAGCATTAGTAATTAACGATCCAAATTTACCAATACTATCAACTGCTCCAGAAATTGAACTTCCTAAATTACCAGTAATAGGAGTAAATGTTGGGAGATCAGGAATATCGTCTCGAGAAGGAATATCAAATACCCCATATACTTGGGGATTAGCTTTCGCATCCATCAACCCAATTGGTTTAAGTGAGGTTAAAATTGTTCCAAGAGAAGTCATCATATGAAGCGAACTACTCTTATCATATGCAAATCTTCCAAGTTTATCTGGGTCATACAATGATTCATCATTAAAAATATTAGAATCGTATTTTAATGCTGCATTCTTGGATGGACTTGGACCAGGATCAAAAACTGCAAAAGCATCAAATAATGTTTGAAATTCTAATGAAAGATCAATTGTTAATGGTTGTCTATATAAATTAAAACTTGTATCACTTCCACCTCTCTGGAAAGTAATAGATGCTAATGATCCAAGAACTGTATAATTTAACCCGTACGCTCGAATTGTTAATGGAATACTTCCACCATAAGTAACACCATTAATCGTCTGAGGGGCAGCTAAAAGAATCAAATAAGACAAAGGTTTTAAAATAAATTCTTTAACAGCTTTGGGATGTCCATATGGTGATACTAATCTAATATTCACACTAAGGTTTCCTGCATATGTTGTTGATTGCCATACCTTTGGAAATGTCATTTTATTACCAGATACTATCATATCACTAGCAACACTGGCAAGATCTCCAACAAGCTGCTGGGTAGTCGAATTCAAACCACTAGTTTCTGCAAGTTTTTTAGAAGTTTCTTTTGTAGCTTCAACTACTTTCTTTTGAAATTCTGCTTTCTCAGACCCAAATAATGATCCCGCAATATCTTTTACATTTTGACCAACTTCAGACATTGTATTTGCAATACTTTGAAATGTACTATCTTTATAACCAATTTGAATTGTATCATTTGCTGTTGTGTCGTCAGTTGTATATAATCGTATACCAGCATACTTATCGGATAGACCATGATATTTTAATATACGACCATAAACATTTATC
Source organism: Bacteroidota bacterium (assembly GCA_019135895.1). Classification (GTDB taxonomy): domain Bacteria; phylum Bacteroidota; class Bacteroidia; order Bacteroidales; family WCHB1-69; genus JAGVVH01. Next base: position 2,938 of record JAGVVH010000317.1, read on the forward strand.
TGATCCTTATAACCAATATTAAACATATTCGCCATATCACCAGCAGAATCATTCTTAACTTCACCTTCTTTTAAGCCAACAATTTTTGCCATTCTGGTAAAATCGAATCCATAATCCACTGGAATAAGATCTATAACACTCATCTTTGTTCTGAGATAATTGCCAAATCGTTGATATTTATCTATTTGTTCATTAAATTTACATGGTCTGCCAATTGGAAATAGATCGTATCCAGTTGTTTTATAAGCATCCATCATTGTTTGTGATGTTTCAGTCAAAGGTTTTTCATTAGTAGTAGTTTGTTTAGTAACTAATCCAGTTGGATTAGAAAATGCCTCTCCAAATTTTTTAGATATGGTAGATGCTGTATTTGAAATTCCACCAACAGCATTTGTTGCTGAAGTTTGAAGAGATGTTGCGGCATTAGAGCCCCATTGTTTAGCTTTGTCAAAAA
>JAGVVH010000162.1 GCA_019135895.1 Bacteroidota bacterium
CCGACGAGTTGCCTCTTTAGTCCAATAAACATTTTTTCCAAGTAAAGAAACCCCCCAATAGCCCCGAACTTTGATTGTATTCTTATTTTCAAAACGAATAAATGTTTTAAACACTCCTTTTTTTCCGGGATATTGAATAGTCCCATTCTGCCACTCATTATCCTCCTGATTAAAAACCAAATTTTTCAAAAAGAGATAATTAAGAAAGGGTTTCTTTTTAACATTAGAGACCCAAACGACTTTCCCTTCATATTTTCCTGAAGTTGTTTTATAAATATAAGCTTGCGATTCCTCCCCTGAAAATGGATCAACTAAAAAATAATATCCAATAATATCATCGGCTTTATTTTGAGCATGAGAAAATGAACAAGAAAATAAAATAATCAAAAAGAGTGATGCAAATTTATTCATAACAAAATAATTCCTATTTATATACTTATCTATTAATAAAATAGAGCGGAAATAGTAAAATATTTCCGCTCTAAAAAATACAATTTATTGTCCGAGAGTAGCCACCATAACGGCTTTAATTGTATGAAGCCTGTTTTCAGCTTCATCAAAAACAATAGACATAGGAGATTCAAATACTTCTTCTGTCACTTCCATGGCTTCCAGACCATATTTTTGGTAAATTTCTTCTCCCACAACTGTTTCTCTGTTGTGGAATGCAGGCAAACAATGTAGGAATTTTACTTTTGGATTACCGGTAAGTTTCACAACATTCATATTCACCTGATATGGAGTCAGCAGTTTAATTCTCTCCGCCCATACTTCAGCCGGTTCACCCATGGACACCCAAACGTCAGTATATAAAAAGTCAACACCCTTTACTGCTTTGGCAACATCGTCTGTCAATGTTATTTTGGCACCGGTTTCCTTGGCTATTTTTTGACATTGAGCAACTAATTTTGCATCAGGCTGACATTCTTTAGGAGCTGCAGCTCTGAAGTCCATACCCATTTTAGCAGCACCTACCATCAAAGAATTTCCCATATTGTTTCGGGCATCTCCTAGGTAACAGAAAGAAATCTGGTTCAAAGGTTTGTCACTATGTTCCATCATAGTCAAAAAATCTGCCAATATCTGAGTCGGATGGAATTCTGTGGTTAAACCATTCCAAACGGGGACTCCGGAGTATTTACCCAATGCTTCCACAATCTCTTGTGAATATCCACGATATTCTATTCCATCATAAAGTCTTCCCAATACACGGGCAGTATCTTTCATGGATTCTTTTTTTCCCATCTGGGAACCTGAAGGACCAAGATAAGTAACATGAGCTCCTTGATCCAATGCTGCCACTTCAAATGAACAGCGGGTTCTGGTAGAATCTTTTTCAAATAAAAGCACAATGTTCTTTCCTTTTAACATAGGCTGTTCACAACCTGTATATTTTGCCTTTTTCAAATCGGAAGCAAGAGTTAATAAAAACTTGATTTCTTCAGGAGTAAAATCCAATAATTTTAAAAAATTTCTGTTTCTCAAATTAAATGCCATAACTGTTTTATTTTTAAGGTTATTACTTATTTTATTATAATTTATCTGCTACTATTTTAGTACCGCAAGAGGGATTGCCAAGCTGTCCGGCTTCGGTAATGATACATTCTTTTCCTCCATTTTCTACAAAATATATTGCAGCTCTCACTTTTGGTGCCATCGACCCCTCCACAAATTGCCCGTCAGCTAAATGTTTATTAGCTTCAGAAATGGTTATTATGTCTAATGCCTTTTCATTCTCTTTTTTAAAATTGATATACACCTTAGGAACATCTGTAAGAATATAAAAATCGTCAGCTCCGATATTTACTGCCACCAAAGCAGAAGCAAGATCTTTGTCTATAACTGCTTCAATACCGGTAATCATCCCATTGGGTTCTTCAACTACAGGGATTCCCCCTCCTCCAACAGTTACCCTACCACTTTACGCCAGCCGTTACCTTTTGGATCCGGACGAAAAATAGAGCCAGTCCTTGAAGAATATTCTACTGCTTCTTCTTCAGTATAATAAGGGCCAACCGGTTTAGTGGGATTTTGGAACATCGGATCATTCTTATCAACAACCACTTGAGTAACAATTGTGACAACATTCCTATCAATATGTTCTTTTGCAAAAACATTTCTAAAACCTTTTTCAATTAAGTATCCGATAGAACCCTGAGTTTCAGAAACACAAAAATCCATTGGCATTCTTTCCAGCCCAAACAATTGACTCCCGGCCTCATGTTGAAGCATCACATTGCCAACCTGAGGTCCGTTACCATGGCCTATAACTATATTTATATCTTGCTTAATAAGATTTACAAGAGATAGACAGGTTTCGGTAACATTTTGAATCTGGTCCTGAAAAGTGCCTTTTTGTTTGCTGCGTAGCAAGGCATTACCTCCAAAAGCAATTACAGCTAATTTTGACATACAAATGATTTAAGTTTCTATTTTAATATTTAAGTTTAGATTATTGATAAAAATGAAAGAAAAGTGCAAAGCGACGATGATCCCCCTGCACTTTTCCCCTTATTTAGTAACTACCATATATTGGCTCTTTGCTCTGGAGAAAGATACATTTTATCTCCGCTTTTTACCTTAAAAGCACTTATAAAAGAACTAATATGTGGCAACGTTCCATTAACACGCCACTTCCCAAGTGAATGAGGATCTTCTTTAGTACGTCTTATTATTTCTTCATCTCTGATATTACCGGCCCAAACCTGTGCATATGCAATAAAGAAACGCTGATCAGCAGTGAATCCATCCATTTCAGATTCTATTTTCCCCTCTTGTTTTGCTTTTTGTAGTGCTGTATATGAAATATTTAAGCCACCATTATCCGCAATATTTTCGCCTAAGGTGAACTCTCCGTTAGCATAAATAGGTTGATCGTTAACATTGAGAACTTCAATTTTATTAAACCAATCAACCAACACTTGCTTTCTGTTATCAAATGCCTCAACATCTGTTGCATTCCACCAGTCATTCAAATTGCCGTCTTTGTCATACTTGCGTCCCTGGTCATCAAAACCATGACTCATTTCGTGTCCGATAACAACTCCGATAGCCCCATAGTTAAAAGCATCATCTATATTTTTATCGAAAAATGGTGGCTGTAAAATACCTGCCGGGAAACAAATCTCATTGGTTGTCGGATTGTAATAAGCATTAACAGTCTGAGGTGTCATCAACCATTCCTCTTTATTAACAGGTTTCCCTATTTTAGCCAATTGGTATGAATTCTCAAATTTTCTTGCCCTAACTACATTTGCATAATAACTGTCATTACTAATTTCAAGGCCACTGTAATCCCTCCATTTATCAGGATATCCGATTTTAACTTTGAAAGTAGCCAATTTCTTTAGAGCTTCAACTTTGGTATCGTCTGTCATCCAACTATTTCCCTTTATCCTTTCAGCAAGTGCTTGCTGTAAATTGCCAACCATATCTAACATTCTTTGTTTGGATTCCGGGGGGAAATATTTTTCCACATACATTTGTCCTACTGCTTCTCCAAGAGCTCCGTCAACAGTTTCAACAACACGCTTCCAGCGCGGCTTGAGTTCTTCTTTTCCACTGAGCACTTTGCCATAAAAAGCAAAATCGGCATTGACAAAATCATCACTTAAATAGGCCGCAGCAGCATTGATTACATTCCATGCCAAGTATGCTTTAATTGTTCTTATGTCGGTATTTTGTAAAATTTCATTCAACCCTTTAAAATAAGACAAAGTCGCTACATTAACGCTCGTAATATCATTGATTCCCAAACTCTTAATGTATTGTGGAATGTCAATGGCAGGAATAATCTGTTGAAATTCATCAATTTTGCGAATATTATTGGTTTTATCAGGATCTCTCAATTCATTTTTATCAATAAAGACTTTTGCCATATTTGTTTCAAGTTCAAGGATTGAATTGGCCATCTCAACCTCTTTTCCTGAAAAATTGTCAATTTTATTATATCCTGAAAGAACAAACATTTTGGAAATCAGGTTAACATACTCATCCCTATAATTTTGCATATCAGCTTCCAGATAGTAATCACGATCACCAATTCCCAATCCGGATTGATAGAACCAAGCAATAGTCATTGCACTATTTTGAGGGTCAGCTTCCCCAAAAACAGTAAAAAAAGTATAATTGCCACTTAATGCCAATTCTGCCATTTTACCGGTAAGCTCATTTTTATTCTTCATCAGTGCAATAGACTTTAACTCCTGTTCAATTGGAGAAGCCCCTTGCGTCTCGATCAAATCTGTATTCATTCCCAAATTGTATAAATCACCGATTTTTTGTGAAACCGATCCTTTGAGTGATTTTCGGGATGCAATTTCGGTAATAAGACTTTTTAACTGAACTTGATTATTCTCTCTTAATTCATCAAAACTTCCATAACGCGAATATTCCCCCGTTAAGGGATGATTTTTCATCCATCCTCCACATGCATACTGATAAAAATCTTCCGCCGGATTGACATTTTTCATTAAATTGTTAAAGTCAACTCCCGACCCACGTGGTGTCTCCTGAGCAATTGTTTGGCTCTCAATTGAGCAAAATAGAGCTATTAAAGTAACCATAGTAATTATTGTTTTCTTTTTCATAGTTTAAATTTCTGATTATTAAATAGATAAAAACATATTATTTTTTTTTATAAGGTTGCAAAGGTAACACTTTTTTTGAAAGTAAAAAATCAATTTTTATAGAAGTGGAAAATCTATTATCCTCGCTACTTAAAATATTCTTGATTATTCAGGCACGGCCTTATTTCATTTTTTATGCTTATTTCTTTCAAAAAAATATAGTCACTATTGCTCTGTTATCTCTTTAGTAAATCAAATACTGTTTTAACAGGGTTAAATGTTGCCAAAGGAACTTCTACAAATATTGTCAGCCAATCTGCCATTGCCCCATTCCATAAGCCGGGAAGCTCCATCGCTTTCAATTTCCTGTTTCCATAAGATTTTATTGATATAAAACCACTATTTACATCCACATAATCTTGCAAATTATAATGATTGCCCCTATAATCTTTAAAACTGCATACCATATCAACAGGATTGAAATGAGTTGCATTTTCCATAATCATTTTTTGTGATGAATTATGCATATCTATCTGCGAAGATTCTACTATTTGTAAGCGTGCCTCACCCCTTGAGTTTTGAACCCAATAGGGACCACCTCCTGGCTCTCCTTCATTTTTTACCATCCCACAAACCCTGATTGGGCGGTGTAGCAAATTTTTGAGATCATCTGCACTACAATTCTTTTCTACCGAAATCATCAACTTTTCCTTTACAAAAGATCTTATTTCATTAAGATCAAGCGATTTTGAATCCGTATTATCCAACTGTTTCTGATATTCAAATATTTTATTTTGTAATTCCACAAGATAAGCCGCCAACACTTTTTTATAGGTTACCGTTGCTACTAATTTATCTTCAGTAATGACATTATCAATATTTTTAACAAATACGATGTCAGCTTTCAACTTATTCATATTCATTATTAATGCTCCGTGTCCTGCAGGTCTGAAAAGTAATTGACCATCTTCATCACGAAACGGCAGATTCTCTTCTGTCGCTGCTAAAGTGTCGGTTCCGGGATCCTGAATGGAATAACTGATTTCGTACTTTACCCCGAAGCGGCTTTCATATTCACCTTTTATATTGTGTATAACTTTTTCAAAACCGGATTGATGAATCGGAGAAACCGTAAAATGTATGCGACATCTATTATCATAACTACGGGCATAAAGAGCTCCTTCAACAAAATGCTCCTCAACGGCATATCTGCTTTTATCGGAATAACGATGAAATTTAAGCAATCCTTTTGGAGAATTGCTATAGTTTAGTCCGCAATTATCTAATATAAATAAAATTATCCTTTTGTAATTTCCTTTTTCAATTTCGCTTTGTAACGAATAGCCGACCTTTTGCATAACCGCTGCCAAATCATCAAAAAAGGCAAACTTATGAAGCTGTGATAAAAAATATTGAGCTTTTTTCTCAGTTTCTTTATCGTCATTTTCAAGATAAGAAAATAGCTCTTTAAACATTCTGGAAGCCGCTCCGGATGCAGGTACAAATTTTAATATTTCAAACTCTTTCATTAAGGTATCATACTGATTGACAAAATGCTGAACCATAGTTTCAGTCATCTTCATGATACCATCATTAAGAGTAGCAGCTCTTACAAGTTTTGCATAGTCAAATCCTTTTTCAAAATGAGAGAATTGCTTTTTAACCTCCTCGGGAGAGCTCCCTCTAAGCTTCATCTGTAAAAGATCGTTTTCATTAAAATTGAACATAGCTATCGATTTAATTAGTTACTTCTTATAATGAATCGTAATAACTGTAATTTCCGGATAAACCCCAATGCGAAAAGGAATACTCACCGTGGCAAGTCCCACATTGACATAAAGATATTGTTCTTCCTTTTCCGGATTTTTATATAGTCCCCCCCACTCTTTGTAGATTAGAGAGGCGGGCGACCATCTGCAACATTCCGTCATCCAACCAACTTGCATGCCATGGGTATGTCCGCTTAGCGTAAGATTTGCATGCAAATTCTTCTTTTTTAAATATTTCCATATTTTAGGGTTGTGACTCATAAATATCACATACGAACTATCCTGAATCCCACTAAAGGTAGCCTCAACATTTCCTTCATTAATAAACATTCTGTCATTATTCCAATAGTCAATGCCTGCAATCACTAAAGAATCGCTATCATGCAACAATGGAATTTTAAGATTCTCGTTTGTCAGAACTGTCCAACCAATACTTTCCTGATAATATTTCAATTTTTGCACATCTGCAAGACGAAGCGATTCATTCTTGTATGGATAATAACGAGCATAGTCATGATTTCCAAGAACTGAAAAAACGCCAAATTTCGAATTAATTCTCTTCAAAACAGGCAAATAATCTATCACTTCTTTTGCTGAATAGTGAACTAAATCCCCTGTAAAAAAAACGATATCCGGCTTCTGAGCGTTAATAGTACTTACAATCTGATCCAAATCTTCAATTTTATTAAACGAAGAAACGTGTAGATCCGAAATATGAACAATTTTTAGCGAATTTTCTTTGAATGCCGGATGATGAGAAACTAATTCAACTTGATGAATCTTCAAATTTGCTGAGCCCCAAATCATTCCCCAGGCAGAAATCAGGATAAGACAAAGAAAAGGAATCCATAAATATTTCAAAATCAGTTTTCTTTTATCAGTTATCTGAGAGGTGGACAATGCATTTTTCACCTTAATATGTTTTATAAAAAAGGTGGTCAGATCGTAAAATACTACCGGAAGAAAAACAACAAAAACGCATATTACCAAGGCCTGCCCTATTCCCAGAAAAGTAAAAAACACTGTGCCGATAAGTTTTTCCAAGCCTGCAATATTCAGAATAAGATACAACATCATCATCCATGAAAAGGGAAGCCAGTAAAGAATAATAAAAAGGGAATTCTTTAGAATTTCATTTCTACTCTTGCCGACAATTCCCTGGAATAATCTGAAAGAACTCCTATATGAATTCCATAAATAGAAATAGCCAAAAAATAACAATGCAAAAAACAAAGTTCTTCTTTGAAGCATCGGAATTTGTGAGTAAAAAGTAAAATAGATAAAGCCTACTGCTAAAATATAGGCAAAAAAATTAAAAAGGAAGTTAAATATATTTTTCTTTTTCATCATTAAAAATTGTGATTAAAAAATAACATTATATTGTCAGATTAATTTAGTGATATTTATTACAAAAATTTATTACTTTTGCGCTATCAATAACCTCCCAATCGGGTGCAAATATAAAAAAATGTATCGGAAGTATCTCTTTTTTCTATTTTCTCTTCTGTTTTCTTACCATTCCTTTTCGCAGAATCCCGGATATCAGATTAGGATTTCGATTGAAGGAATGAAAGATAAAGTAGTTTATCTCTCAGGATATTACGGAACAGAAAATATTATTTATGATAGTGCCAAAGTCAAAAACGGCAAACTTATAGTTTTCACTTCTGAAGATAAAGTTTTACCATCAGGACTTTATGAATTGACGAATAAAGAAGGCTATATTTATATGGATTTTATTATTGATCAAAGTCGTTCATTTTCCGTTTCTACTTCATTGAATACTATTGCCAGCCAGCGAGAATATATAAATTCAGACGAAAACCTTTTTTATTTCGAGTTTTTGAAAATGCTACAACTAAAAGGTGAAATTTCAACTGACTATTTAAAAAGCCTGATTGAGATTTCTCCCAATTCATTACTATCAAAATATTTAAAAGCTAATTTCTTACAGGTTGAAGTTCCCGATATTTTCTTTCCTGATGGAAAAACTCTTGACACTATAGCTCAATATCAATATTGGAAAAAACATTTTTTTGATTATGTTGACTTTTCTGATTCCCGTTTATTAAGGTTAAAATCCGATTTTCATATCAGCGATTACTTTCTGGAGTATGTAATTCAAAATACGGATGAAATTATTCGGGAAATAGATAACTTTATTTCTAAGACTAAAATAAATCCGGAAATCAATAAATACTGCCTTTCCTATCTCTATAGAATTTTTGATGATTGTAACCCTTCTCACGATCCTATTTTAGTCTATCTTTATGACACTTATTGCCAAAATGGGAGCTGCGACTGGTTAGATGAATATTCTTTTAATCGCTTTAAAAAGGAGGTTGATCGTAAAAGAAAAATTATTATCGGACAAACTGTACCTCCTTTGGTTGCCTATGATGCTCAACATAATAGTGTTTCAACAAAAGATATTAAGCATAAGTATATAATCCTTTGGTTTTGGGATCCTGACTGTGATGAATGTGTGGAATTGACCCCTCAATTAAGGGATTTCTATGACATATACAAAGATTATTACGACCTTGAAATTTATGCAGTCTCCATTACTGATGATTATGATCGATGGGATGATTTTATCCGGAAAAATCAGCTTACTTGGATTAATGTTTCTTATGCTATCGGAGAACCAAACTATGATTTTGTGGATTATTTCGATTTAATCACAACCCCCGGAATTTATATTATTAATTCAAAACACAAAATAATTGCCCGTCAATTTCCGTTAGATGAGCTGCATGAAAAATTAGGAAACTAATTCATGTTTTTTAATATTCTCATTATAAAAAGAAAAAAATGAAAAAAATCTTACTTATTACTTTAGTTTTCGTTTTTACCATTACTTCAGCAAACTTATTTGCACAAAAAGAAAAATCTTCTAAAAAAGCCAATCCCAAAACAAAAGAGGGACACGAACTTGTATTCAACATTAAGAATGCAAAAGATTCAATCGTCTATTTAACAATTCATTACAGAGACAAATTGATGCTCAAGGATTCCGTTCGGGCCGTTTCTCCCGGTAAATATATTTTTAAAGGAGATAATACTTATGAGGATGGACTCTATACTCTGGTATCAGCAAAAAAAATCCCTTACCTGAATTTTATTATAGACCATAATCAGCATTTTGAATATGATATGGATACAAGCTATAATGTGACTAATTATTCGGTTATTAACTCTCCCGAAAATTCTGAAATGCTTTCTTTTCAGAAAAAAACGAGTGAAGCACAAAAAAATGCAACCCTTTGGCAGAACAAATTAAAGGAATTTCAATTTAAAGGAATTAAGGATAGCATTGATTATTATTCTAAGAAGTTAGACGACATCAATACTGAGATGCTTGATTTTATTAAAGCACTCATTGACAGAAATCCCAATTTTCTCTTTTCAAAAATGCAAAAGGCCTATTTACCTATCGATGTTCCGGAACCACCCGTGAGAGCTGACGGCACCATTGATTCTAATTTTCAGGCTATTTATTACAGGCATCACTATTGGGATAATGTAGATTTAAGTGACAACCGTTTTATTTTCCTCCCTGTTCTGGAAATGAAGTTTAACGAATATTTCAAAAAAATTCTTGTTAATCTGGAGTCCGACACGATTAATTATTATGTTGACATATTTCTGAAAAAAATAGAAACTGACAGCTTAATGTACCGATATTTTGTGGATTTGATTGCCTATCAGTTTGAAACTAGCAAAACCCTTGGTCATGATGCCGTTTTTGTTCATATTGCCAAAAACAACCAACTCCAAAATAAATGTAAATGGTTGGATGAATCTATGATAAAAAAATATGAGAAGAGGGTAAATAACCTTGAGCCTCTTCTGATCGGAAAACCTGCCGTTGAATTACTTATCCCCGATACCAGTGGAAAAGTATGGTTCTCTTCCCATAAACTTAAAGAAAAGTATGTTATTCTATGGTTTTTTGACCCTGATTGCCAAACCTGTCAAAAAGAGAGTAAAAAACTGAAGATTCTGTATGACTCGCTTACCAATGCAGGTACTCGTAATTTTGAAATTTATTCCATTGGAAATGATTGCGATAATGCCAGACTGAAAAGATATGTCGAGGAGAGCCATTATCCCTGGATTATTGTTGGTGGAAATGTCGCTAATGTTGACTATCTCTCTGTTTATAATATTCACGAAACCGGCAATCCTTCCATGTTTATTTTAAATGAAAAAAGAGAAATCATTCTGAATAAAAGAATTGAAATATCAAAAATTCCTGAATTTCTTCAGCAATATGAAAAAATCCAGGAATTAAAAGCTAAAAGACAAAAATAAAGTCTATAAACAACGATTAATGGCTTCCGCAATGGGAGCCGTTTTTATGATTGGAACAACCTGATTTTGATTCGTTTTTATTCGATTTATTTACTTTGCAACAAGCAGGTAGTTTCTCTCTGGCAGCCGGATCAGCTTTAACATTGTCTGCGTCATATCCCAACTTGCTGATTCCCTTGCGAATTTCATCAGGCGTTGTTTTCTTGGGATTATAGGTCACCGTCATTTTTGATGTATTAGCATCATAGCTATAGTCAGTTACACCTTTGAAATAAGGAACATTTTTACTGAATAAATCTTCGCATGTCTCACATACTCCATTAGTTTGGATAACAACTGTTGCTTTTGTCGCTGTCTGTGCTGCAGCACTGAATCCCATGATTGCCATGATGGCAATTAAAAATACTTTTTTCATAATTTTACTTTTTTAGTTATTAAATTTATTATTCTGATTATTCTATTGTCCAACGGAATCCGACATACCCCATGATTCCATTTATTGGTGCATAAATTATGGACGCATCAAAATATTCACCAAATGGATTGTCAGCCGATAATATCGGATTCTTTTGTTTGTAATTGAGTAAATTCTCTCCCCCAATATACAATTCTACTTTTTTAAATTTCTTTGTTATCTGAGCATTTAATATTAAATAATCCGGAGAATAACTACTTAAACGATACTTCTCCGGGTTGCTTTTAGTGTCAGGCAATCTCATGGAACTGTTATATTGAAGAGTAGCACTGAATTTCCACTTGTCAAACTTAGTGGCATAATTCAAATTCAGCAAAGCTTTATGAGGGCTCATCAATGCTTTCTGCTGAAGTTCTCCGGCAGTTGTTTGAAACACCCTGTTATAGCGATAGGCAATTACTATTTCAAAGCGCTTTAGGGGATAGAGATTCAACTCCGCCTGAAATGAATGAGAATTGGATAAATGGCCATTCAGGTTGGATATCAACACGCTCTGAGGATCACTGTCCAAATCTATAATGGTCTGATTTACAAAGTGAGTATAGTAATAGTCAACGGTAAAGTTTGAATTTCCTCCTCTCATTATAAAAGATTGCACAAAACTGATTCCTGCATTATAGGCTTCTTCCGGGGCAAGCTTTTCCAAAAAAACAAAATTTCGGTTGCTTACCAATAAAGAGATATTTTCTGCCACTACATTTGCAGTACGATATCCTTTTCCCAAGGAAATCCTGATAGAACTATTCTTTGCCGGCATCCATTTCAAATGCATTCTCGGAGTCCAGAAAAGTTGATTATAAAACAAATTATAATCAACCCTCATACCGGTCATAATAATGAATTTTTCATCAATAGAGTATGAATACTCGGCAAATATACCGGGAACCAACTCAGAACGAAGAGAGGCATCTTGTAAATAAGTACCATTGAGTTGTGATAGATTTTCCCTCAATTCATCAATCTGGAAACTGCCTCCGGCTGTGAGCTTATGACGTTCATTTTGCCCGTATCGATTTGAATACATGATATTGGCATAACCACTCAACTGTTCAGCATCATAACGCCTAAATCCAAAAAAAGAACGGTTCTTGTGATAAGTTAAAGAGAGTATTGTCCCGATACTTTCATGTTCACCTTTGAGTAAAAAACCATTTTTAGTAATAAAATTAATTTTATTGGTCTCAATTTTTAATCCGTAAATGGAATCTGCATTGCTTTCTGATCTGGGAGTAAAATTCATTTGCCCCCCTACTCGATCTTCCCACAGATAGCTGACCATAGTACGACCTTCCATCTTGTTTGGAACCACATAATCCCATCTATTCATGGCATTTACCTGATAATTGATAGGAATGTCAATAAAGCTATCGTGATTCATATCAATTTTTGCAAACTGCCCCTCGGTATGGAGCAAAAACATGGTCGAAACATTTTCTTTCACCTTAAAACGGCTGTTTAAGTTTAGTTCACCTTTTCCCATCGAGTTGCCGAACAGATTAAGGAAAAGTTTTTCCTTATTGGTCTCAGGTTTCTTATAATCCACATTAATCTGACCCGTGATGGCTTCGTAGCCATTTGTGACAGATGAGATTCCTTTGGAGACACTGATCGCTTCCATCCAGGAACCCGGAATAAAACCAAGCCCAAACTGATTGGATAACAGCCTCACATAAGGCACATTCTCTAATAATATTTGGCTGTAAATGCCTGCCAGTCCCAACATTGAAATCTGTTTTGCTCCACTTACAGCATCAGAATACTCAACATCTACAGCTACCGTGTTGTCAAAACTTTCTGACAAATTACAACAGGCGGCTTTTCTGAGACCATCCGAAGTTATGATATTCGTAAGAATAGGTTTTACTGAAATATAGGCTCCTGTACGTTGAGCAGCTATGGTGACAGTTCCTAGACGATGGGCTGAAGTTAATATGATGTTGAGGATTTTCTGTTTTTGTTCAATTTGTACCGTATCGTTTTTATACGATTGATATCTAATTATCAATGAATCAGTGGCAGCTGTTTTCACTATCGAAAAATTTCCGTTAAGATCAGTTACGGTTCCTATGGAACTGCCTTTCCATTGCAAAATTGCTCCTACTACCGGTATTTCTTTTTCTTCCTCACTATATTCTTTTACAGTTCCATTTAGCATATCCTGAGCATTTAGGACCATGACTATTGAGAGTAAAATGATAGTTAAAATTTGTTTTTTCATATTTATATGCTGTTATAAAATTATAAATTTTTGATTATCAATAAGAAGATTTCATTTTAGAAATCAACTTAATAAAAAAATGAATTTATAAAATTACTTAAGCATAGTCGACTCTTTGCTGACAATAATCAATCAAAGAGGTCCCTTGAAGATGAAAAATGGAGGGAATTTGTATATATTTTTTTATCAGAGAATTATAAAATATAGAAACAAAAAAATCCGATTGATTGTTCTCGAATTCTGTTTGAAAATATTGCCAGGAAAAGGGAAAAGAGATATCAGATTTTATGTAATTATCAAGTATTTTGAAAAAATATTGAGTATCATGAGAATGAGCATGCCCTTCAGCATCAGCATCAGTCTTATTTTTACCGGAACAGCATGAACAACTTTCATCATCGGAACAGGAAGCTTTTTGGGCAAGTTCCTGACAATGGTGACAGCAATGATGAATGGTAATGGCAATTCCTGATGAAAACACAAAAAAAACAGCAAGAAGTAAAAAAGTACCAAGTATTATGAGAGTTTTTTTCACTGTTTTATTCGTTTTTTTTTGACGCGCAAAGATACTAAAATCCTGAATTCATATTTATTTCAACGCTATAAGCCCAATTTTATTGTCTAACTATTTAATTCAATACTATTTAGAGTAGAATGGCAGACATAATAATGAACTTGATTTCTAATAATAAGATTTCCCATTATGAAATTCAGTATATAAAAACAAGCCTCCCTTTATTTTTTAAAAATAGAAGCTAACTTTGAAAAGCCATCTTTAAAAGATTCAGAAGCAGCTGAAAAGGCTATTTTTACATCATCCCATTCGTCATCTGCTGAATCTTGAAGTTTGCGATATTTCATCATTAAGTCTTCTTTTTTCAATTTCAGTTCTGCCATCTTTTCGTCATATTCTTCTTTTAATTGATCATAAGCTTCCCCCTTTTTCTCTTCAATTTTTGCTTTTTTTTCTTCAAGTTCGTCGATCATAGCAAACAGTTTATCAATCGTTTGCAGCGCTTCTTTTTTAAATTTTTCTTTATCCATTTTTCTAAATATTTATTTGAATAATATATACTCCTATATCTTCTCAGGCATTAATTTATACAACATTATTTCACTGTAGAAATTGCAGCATCAAAGATACAATTATTATGCCATTTTTCATTATTAGCATCCTGTTTTTAATGCTATTGATAATAAAAATGGGATTGGTAAATAATTATTGTTGTCCGGTAAAAAATAAAAACAGAGAAAAGACGAATCAAAGTGCCTGAAAATCAAGTACACGATTTTGTTTTTTAAAAAGTAAGCCCCCCTAATTAAAAAGAGTTAGCTCTGGTGGGGATAAATTTTGCTCTTTGATGAGATATAACCATGCTCTTTCTGGATTTTCTCCAAATTGATACAGATCGATGTAATACATCAGCATCTGTCTGATAATTGTGACTAAATTTGAGAAGCTCCAAGTTCGATGGATTTTTCTTTTGACAACAGATAACAGAAGATTTGCAATCAAAACAACCCATATTTGTGTTTTTATGGCATTGACGCTTTCTCCGAAGAAATATTTGAGTGGAAAATTCTGTTTTAATTGCTTGAACAGAGTCTCAATCTGCCATCTGCGAAAGTAAATTTCGATGATTTCTTCAGGAGGTAAGTCAAAGTTGTTGGTCAGCAATACCACAGAGTGCTGTTTCTTTTTCTCCCAATATTCTATTCGACGGCTTGTATGTTGCAAGTCTTCTTTCTCTTTTTTTAATTCTATGATCTGATCATTCAATACAACTAATCCTTCTTCATTAATTATAAAATGGCCTTTAACAGGTTTGTAGTTCAAGTTTTTCTTCATTTTGGTGACATAGAAACAGCCCTTATCTGTTAATTGCTGAAAGACTTTATAGTCAATATAAGCACGATCCATAGCAAGAAATGCCCCATTGCTTAATTCTAACTTCCGAAGCATTATATGGTCATGAGTAGCTGCCGATGTAAATTGGATGGAAAATGGAATACCTTCTTCTGCTTTAAGTATCGTGTGAACCTTTATTCCTCCTTTTTTCTTTCCTGTTTTGGGATTGCGTCCTGCTCCCTTTAAAACATTACTAAACAGTGTAATAGTTGTTGAATCCATAATATGAAGCAACTTCTCCCATCTCTTGTCACTTCGGCTGTCCGCTAAATCTCCCTTATATTTTTTGTATAATGAAAAATAAATCTGACCAAAAAAGTCACTATCTCGCCTGTTATTTGCCTCCGACAGAGTGCTTCGCTTTACCATATAGTTAATTCCTAAATGATTGATTTTGTTCGCTTCAGATAGCATTCCTATCACTATCTCGCGCAAAGAATCATATCGCATAAGAACTGCATAAAGCATGATCACGAAGTGAGTATATCCGTCTAACTTCTTCACATAGTGATCATAATGACCTTCCCGGCTGATTTGATTTATTTTTTCTTTCTTAACTAAAGAAAGTATTTGACTATATATCGGCTGTCCGGTAAAATGTCTATTTTTGCTCATGACTTACTTTTTTTTTTGCAACCACAAAAATAAGTCATTTAAGGCTGATAATTCTTTTGAATGTCAGCCTTTATTTTTTTACTACAAAAGTTTTACCGGACAACAATG
>JAGVVH010000224.1 GCA_019135895.1 Bacteroidota bacterium
ATTGCTAAATTAACTATTACTAAACTGTTTTTATAATTTAGTCCAGTTATTTAGGGGGCTAGTACAATATTACATATTATCTAATGGGCGAAATCTCCTTTACGTAGAAGACAAGAACCCGTGGGTTGAAACAAGAGAAGGTTGTGATTATGGGCATGCAAGAAAGGATATACTCCTTATAGAAGACGGTAAGGCTGTTAATAAACCTGTTATGCCATATAATAATGGCAATTCTGTTCCTGAATGTAAATATTATCCCGCTAATAACAAAAGTGTTGTTATCAATAATCTAACATTTAATAGGAGCCCCCAAAGTAAGTATAAGACATACTTATGTGAAATCACAGGCATAGATGGATTTACTATAGAAAACGTAGCTGTTAACACCCCTGAGAACAATGGAGAAAATGATCAAATTATAACTATCAATAATTGTACAAATGTTTATTTCAACTCTTTAATAATAGACGGTACGTATTCACGACCTGATTATTCTGGCTATGGTATAGCAATGAACAACGTCTGGAACTTTTCTGCTCATAATATGTATGGCCACGGCAATTGGGGCGTGTTTGGTACTAATAATATTAGCAATGTAAGTATTACTAATTCCGATATCAATAGATTTGATATACACTGTTATGGAAGGGATGTAAGCTTTAAGTCAGTTACATTTAGAAATAAGTACAATCAGTTTTCATCAGTTTATGGAACGATTAGTTTTGACGAGTGTGTATTCATCAATTGTGTGCCAGTTGTAAATGGTCATTCTTATAATGCGTATGTGGGGTATGAACTTGTATTCAATAATTGTGTTTATAGTACGATATATGACACGCCTATATTAATTGATGAGGGCTACTTGGATAATCTGATTAACCCAAGGCCTGAGTTAACTAAGCGTTGTTTGCCTAATGTGACGATTAATAATTTGACACTAAGTATTCCTAAAATAGCACCAATAGTATATTTGTTCTTTTTTAGAGAGAGAGGGAAAAAACAACATAATATAGATTACCTATCTAACTTATATGTAAATAATTTGCAATTGCGATATGACGGAGACGGTAATAGAACCCCTGCTGATTTTATGGTTTCAAATGTTCCGATTAAAGTCGTCAAACCTCTTAAAGAAACACTTTTAGACATAGATATTATTGGTAATTCAAAAAAACATTCGTCATTTAAAGGAGTACTAGTTAATAATTTGGAGTTAAACCCGGTGGGAAGCAAACTGAGTACTAACAAAGTGCATGCAACATCGTTTGTAAAAAAAAAGCATTAAAACGGATGCGATATTATAGAGGGATCTTGTTTATAGTATTCGTTATACTGTCTTTTATAGTTATTCTACCAATTGTAAAACGTTCATTCAATAAAACAAAGAATTAAATATATGAAAGTTGTTCTTTTAGCCGGAGGCTTTGGTTCCCGCATATCTGAGGAATCTGTGTTTAAGCCCAAGCCTATGATCGAGATAGGCGGTATGCCCATCCTGTGGCATATCATGAAAGAGTATGCTTATTATGGTCACAATGAATTCATTATATGTGCAGGGTATAAGCAAGAATACATCAAGGAGTGGTTTGCCAACTACTTCATCCACAACAGTGACATTTCGTTTGACTTCCGGGGAGGAAAGAATGAAATGACGGTACATCACAGTCACCTGGAGCCATGGAAAGTCACTGTTGTAGATACTGGTTACAACACCATGACTGGCGGCCGCATAAAGCGAGTGCAGGAATATGTTGGCAATGAAACCTTCTTCATGACCTATGGCGATGGAGTATGTGATGTTGATATCAACAAACTCCTGGAATTCCACAAAAGCCACGGTAAGATTGCTACACTGACAGCAGTTAAAATGAAGCAAGAAAAGGGAGTTCTTGATATTGAGGGAGGAGCAGTAAAGTCTTTCCGTGAAAAGAATTCTATGGATGGTGCACCCATTAATGCCGGTTATATGGTGTTAGAGCCTGCTATTTTTGATCTCTTGGATGGAGATTCCTGTGTGTTTGAGCGCAAACCTCTTGAAACGCTAGCGACTAAGGGAGAGTTGATGTCATATACACACGAAGGCTTCTGGCAGTGTATGGATAATATTCGTGAGAAGAACATGCTGGATAAGCTTCTCCAAGAGGGCAAAGCACCATGGAAGAAGTGGGAGCGTTCTGTACCAAATGTATTGTAATTAAATAGTATAACATATATGGCAAAAAAGGAAGAACTAAAGGCTCAAATCTTAGAGCTGACGCGAGAGTATTATAAAGAGGTTCATGCCCAGAAGAAGGAGTTTGAACCGGGTAAATCATTTGTTCACTACGGTGGCCGCTACTTCAATGATGAAGAGATGGTGAATCTTGTGGACTCGTCGCTGGATTTCTGGCTGACCCAAGGTCCTTGGACGCATAAGTTTGAACGTCGTCTGGCTGATTGGTTGGGCGTGAAGTTCTGTGCAGTCACCAATTCGGGTTCCAGTGCAAACCTTTTGGCTTTCTACACGCTCACATCTCATAAGTTGGGCGACCGTAGAATCAAGAAAGGTGATGAGGTTATTACTGTTGCAGCAGGTTTCCCGACTACCGTTACACCTATTATTCAGTATGGTGCTATTCCTGTGTTTGTGGATGTGGCACTCCCTGGATTTGATATTGATGTCAATCATTTGGAGGCTGCTTACAGTCCCAAGACTAAGGCTGTGATGATGGCTCATTCATTAGGTAATCCTTTCAACCTGAAAGCAGTTTTGGCTTTCTGTGAAAAGCATAACCTTTGGCTCATTGAGGATAACTGCGATGCACTGGGTTCTGAATACACCAT
>JAGVVH010000473.1 GCA_019135895.1 Bacteroidota bacterium
ACTCAAGGCCAAATCACACAAGAACTTAGAATACTCTCAAGAATTCATGGAATACCAGTAATTAGTCCGACACAGAATCAAAGAGATTCTGAAGATGTGACCAAGTTAATGACCAACAAACTGATTGGTGATAGTTACAAAAAAATTCGTTACTCTGACTTCATTTACATGCTTCGAATGAGAGAGGATAAAAACTTTTTATCAGAAGGTGTAAGAGAACAAGTAGTTATTAAAAAACAAGCTTCAGAGGGTGTTATTCCAGATGCAGTTTCACCAGAAATTCTATCAATTAAAGATAGACTTTATGATACTCTTGTTCCATTAGAGGTTAAGATAACAAAGTCAAAAGATTCTGAAAAGAATAAATCAAGATTTTTCTTATTCTGTAAAGAGAATTTAAGAATATATAATAATATTGATGAATATATTAAAGATGCGCCAATGATTAAAATTCATAGTGATAGATTAGATAGTGATGTTAATAAAATGATGAATCATGCTATTGCTCATGTTATCACTTCAGATTTTAGTGAGCCATCAACCGAAGAAGCTCAGGTATTTGAACCAATAAACGACTTCCCATCAAACGATATTTTTCAATCTGAACCGATTGATGGGATATTTCATTAAAAAGATGAAAATCGGCGAGATCACTTTTAGATCTCGCCGATTTTTAAAAATTAGAACCCTTTGCATTTATTATGCAAATGTAAGTCATCTTTTGAAGAAGGGTAAACTTCTAACTATATTATATTCCGGGAACGCTTGTAAAAGTTTCGCGCTTTTACAAGAGCTTAAAATAAGAAAAAACTATTTAAAAATTTTGGAGGATTACATGTTAAGAGAATTTGTAGCATTAGTTAACGAAGCCGTCGACGATGGTTTCAACCGAGGTTTAAATTTGTTTATGGAAAACTTAGAAGAAGATCTCGCGAAGTCAGAAATTATCGCAGAAGCTGGTGGAGTTGATACTGTTATCGCCACTATTCTTGAAGCTGATGGCTATGAAGTGTCTGTCAAAGACGAAGATCTTGAAAATCTTGATGAAAGTAAAATCGACGCAATGTTAGATCATTTCAAGAAAGAAGGAATTAATTAAAAAGTGGAAACAATAAATCTTTTAATTAGCTGCATTCTTCTAGTATCAGTTCTTACAATAATAATTTGGTTTGGACTAAAAAGATGGCTAGAAGAAAAAGAAAGTGAATTTGTAGTATGTTACAATATTTTAATAAATATTATTGATTTATATAAAGAAACCATTTTAACAGATAAGGTTAATACTTTAAGATCTAAATTTGATCTTAATGAAAAATCTAAAACAAATTCACAATCAGCATTTGAAAGAGCAAGAATTGAACTTATTTCTGAAACTGTAAAAGAAGTTATGAAAGTTTATTTATCGAAACGATGTTTAGATTGCTTAGTTAAAAAATATGGTGTGGATGGATTAGGTTTATTAATTTTAACTCATTTGAAAAGGTAACGTGAAAATATGTCGTTTTTTAGCAACTTTTTTGGAGATAGTGATTTAGAAAATATTGATGCTAGGATTGACAATTTGATCAATAATTTACCAGAGGCAAATAGATCTATTCCAGTAGATAATATTTCTGGGGATTTTATTAATGAGTTTGTAAAAGAAGCACCACAAGGTGAGATTACGAAACTTTTAGAAACAGTATCAGTGGCTAGAGAACGATTAGAACGTTATAATGTGTATGATGAAGCATATAAGTATGTACCTATCATTAAGCGAATAATGCTAGTGTATGTTGCGAATATTCTTCAAAAAAATCCAGTTACTGGAAAATGTCTTCTTGTACGAGAAGCAGAAAATTTAACTGGAAATAAAAAATCTAACACTGATGCTATTGAGAAATCTAAGAAATTAGCGGAAGAATGTATTAAAGCATTTGATTTAATACTAAAACTTCGGAAGAAGATCTTGCCGAATCAATTAGTATACGGAGATTGCTATTGTGAAATTGTTAATATTGAAGAAGAGGGAAAAAGGAAAGTTGATGCAAATTCTTCTCTTACTAATATCACTTCTTCAATGCCTTTATTTGAATCTGAAATTAGGAATATGGAAAATAATCTTAATCAGATGAAAATGAGGAAAGACATCAATGGTAATAAAGTAAATAATGATCAAATTGAAAGAATTTTAGAAAAAGTTAGTGAGTACTTAGTTGAAGTCGAAGAGTATCCAGGGATACAACCAAACACTCAGACAACCAGTAGTAACAATTATGATGACGTCATAAATTATGACAACATCTTAATAAAAATTCATAAACCCCATAGGGTAATAGTTTTGGAAACTGACTTTGGTTCTTTACTTGGATATTTGGTAGTGACAAAAGACGAAGTACCTCAAACAATTAATCTGACGCAGTCATTATCGACGTTAGTTGGAAGAATTACAACTCTTCATGGACTTGATCAAAAAACTCAAGATACTATCGTTGATAGACTTGTCAGATACATGTTAAAAACAATTTTAAATAAGACTCAGAAAACTGGAAAAATTAGTCAAGCAACAAATGTTGATCAATTGTTATCTGGATTGCCTGCAGATGTTCACAAATATTTGAAACGTTTATTTATTGAGCAAGGAATTGCTCAAAAAGGAACGTTTTACAATAGGATAAAAGTAAGATTTGTTCCAACATCAAGTATGCTTGCATTCTCAACACCATCTTCAGAACATGATCCATATGGTCAATCATTTATTGATGCTTTAGTTTTTCCATGCAAATTGTATATTCTGTCGCAATTAAGTAATGTAATCATCAAGTTATCACGAGCTGCACCAATCTAAAGGCGGTCAGAAAGCGTTAGATGTTGAGATCGCTTCTCATGGTGATCCTACGATTAGGACCGCCGATCTTGAGGATTCACGTAGAGAAATTATGAGCTTAAGTGGTGTACCCCCCGCATACTTGGGGTACGCGGATTAAGGTTCAGTCCGCTACATCAGTAATGATGTAAAAATAAACTCCGTGAATTCGGTGAAACTCCTACCAGATGATGCTGGGGACAATACCGAGCCAAGCTTCTAGTAAAGCTGCTAACTTTATTAGTTGAAGGTGTAACGACTATCTCGAAAGAGAGTAGACTTCAAGCGAAGTCGAAGCGCGGAGCATCCTGATAATTTTTATGAATAATGGGAGGAAAGCAACTGATCATTGCTGAAACAATACCATATTATTGTTTCTTACTCCCAGTTACAACTAATATAACTTATATGGAGGTTATTGTGGAAAAAATATGTAAAAAGTGTGGAGATTCTAAAGATATTACTCAATTTCCTAAAAATTCAATTGCGAAAGATGGTCATGAAAACATTTGTAAAATTTGTAAGCATGATTATACTAGTAAAATGTGGCTGATCAAAAGTGGAAAAATTCACAATCTTAATTCTAATGCAAAAACTGAAATTTTAAAATGGTTATATTTAGTACAAGAAAAAACATTAGAAGAATGTGCACAAATTTTTGAAGTAGGTGCAAATGATCTTAAAATTTATCTTGAAAATATTGGAGTATTTGGTAAGAAATTTTGTAAGAAATGTGGTCAATTAAAGACATTTGATGAATTTTATAAAGCTTATAATAAAACAAATGGATCTTGTACACAAAGTGTTTGTATCGATTGTTGGACAGATAGAAATAAAGAGTATTTTCAAGAAAATAAGCAAAATCTTATGATCAAAATGAAACAATATAAATGTGATAATTTTGACAAATGGATAAAAACAAGAAGAAAATGGGAGAGAAATAAGTATAATACTGATATACTCTTTAAATTGAAAAAAAATATGGGAACATTAACTTATTTAGCTCTCCGACAAAATAAAAGTCGTGAATCATGGGAAAATATTGTTGGTTATACAGTTGAAGTTCTTAAACAACATCTTGAATCGCAATTTGATGATAAAATGACTTGGAATAACTATGGGTCTTATTGGCAAATTGATCATATTGTCCCAATTGCTGCTTTTAATTTTACATCATATGAAGATGAAGCGTTTAAGAAATGTTGGAGTTTACAAAATCTTAGACCTCTTCATTCTTTAGACAATTCATCTAAGGGAGATGTAATTAGTGAAGAGTGGGGCAATGTCGAATTAGCAAAAGAATTATTATAAATTGAAATTGGTTTATCAGGATGATGATATAGTCTGATCTACATAGTAATATGTAGTTGCTAAAATATTTTATTTTAGCGAACTGGAATTAGCGATTCCAGTTGAACATAAATGATTATCGAACTTAGAGAACAACTAGTGCATACCAATGTATCATTTGCGACAGAGATATCAGATATGCAAGAAGGAATATCAGCAAATTTGACAAGATTTCTTGACATTGTTGCTAGAATTAAAGGACTGGATTACACACCATCTGAATATGTTCAGATAGCATTAATACCACCAATTGTATTAATGGTTCAATTAATTGAAATGACTCTTTCATCAATTGGGAATATGTTTAGTGCATTTCAAGCAATGCAAATTCCGGCAGATCCTTATTTTCTGTTGGAAAAATATATTCCATATATTGATTGGGAATCATTTAAAGAAAGAGCAAAACAGTATACGACTGATATCGATACTGATGTCGATCTTAAGACTGAAGAGCAAAATGCTGCTCAAGCCACAAGGATAAAAACGTGGAAAGGAGATAATCAGCCAATGTTTTTGTGTGAAATATTAACAGAACAGCAGCAAGCTCCTCCACAAGCAACTTTAGCAAGAACTAATGTTCCTGCTGAGATACAAGTACCACAACAGGTTCAAACTCAAGTTGCATATCCAGCTCAGGTAGATCCAAATCAACAAGATTATGGTGATATGGAGTATGATCCAGAGTTAGATGGTGAGGATGAAGGTGGAGAGATGGTTGCCGAACAACCTCCACCATTTCGAGAGATCTTGCCGCTCAAAAAATATTATTTGATACAAAGATTAAAAAATTTAAAATCTCGACTGGATGAATTTAATATTAAAAATGAAGATCTTGAGATTGTATTGAAGTTTATGAATAATATCTCCTATAATTCATTAGTATCATTATCTATTAATATTCTTCCAGTGATTGAAGAACAGTTAGCGAGGTTACAAACTAATGACGAAGTATAATGACAGAAGTAATACAAAGTACAATTTTATTTTTGAAAGAACTTCTGTAGTTAGGAATCATGATATTAAGATTTTAGAAGAAACAGATATTGGTGGTGGTAAAAGTAAGATAGCGGCGCGAGCTTGTTTACAGGAATCAGAAGTGAAAAACAAGAACAATCGCTATTACTCTTCTGCCATTTGCGAGTCGATCGTTAATCAACTTTCTCCAAAAGCATCTGGTCGTTCTTTGTTGATGGAGATTGATCATCCTTTATTTGTATCTGCTGATCCAGAAGTTCTGAAAAAACGAGCGTCAATTATTGAAATAAATAATTGCGCAGCGATGATTCGTGAAATTGGTTTTAAGAACAATAAAATTAGTTGTGTGTTTGAGACACTTAGTGGGTTTAAAGGACCGGACTTGTATAACTTGATTACTAAAGATAAAGTCGACATTGGATTTTCACTTCGAGCTCTTGGCGCAGTGGAAACACTCCAGGATGGAACTATTATGGTTAAAGACCCAATTCGACCAATTACGTATGATATAGTGTCAAATCCAAGTCACACAACTGCAAAAGTTTTAGAATTTTTACCAGAAACTGCAAGTGAATTTATTCCAGATGGAAATGTAATTTGTGAAGGAGAGATTTTAGAAACTCTTGGCAAAGATCATATTGCAATTTCTGAAGGAGATTCAGTTGTTATTCGTTTTATTGATGATATTATTAATGAGAGATTTAATAATGTTATTACTAAAAATATTCAATTCAAAATCTATTAAGGAGATGTATTAAAAATGGAATTACCTTTGTTTGAGAATTATGAACATTTTATTACTGAACACAGTGATGATTTAGCGAATCCTGCTGGCGCTCTAAAGATGATTACCGATAACGGTATGTTTAGAGCATATATGGATTCTCTGACAGAAGGTCTCGAACCTCGTGTTAGAAATTCTGTTCTTGGAGTAGCAAATCGTCAGAGAGAGATGCTTCTTACAGAAGCTGCTAACGGTCTTAAGTTTTCCCATTCTTGTTGATATTTATGCGGAACCAATCATTTCTGAACTCTGTAATGTTTATCCTGTGTCTTCTCCAGTTGCTTCTATTCCACGTGTTAAAATCATGGCATATATTCGTGGATATTCTGGAGCTGTTACTCAGGTTCGTATTCCCACCATGTCTCAGTCCGTGCGTCCCGGCGCGCTGGCTCTGACAGTGGCTCCTGCAGTCGCTAACAATATGTTTACGATTGCAACTGCTGCAGTTGCTCCTGCAACTGTTACAGCTGATCTGTATCGTATTAATCGTCGGTATACTTTGATTACGAGTATCGTCGCTCGCGAAGTTACTGGTGGTGGTGCTACTATTGATACAACTGTCGCGTACAATCACATCTACTTATTCTACAGTAAGTGCAGTTTTAAGTATGCGCTTTATGCCGACCAATACGATGAACGGACGTATTCGTGTTAAGATCGAAACAGAGATGTCCGACGTGACCATTGATCCGAATGAGGATTTCTTAATTGAATTACCGCCTGAAGATATTCAGGATTATCAAGCCATATTCAAAATTGACATAATCCGGACGCTATCGGAAGCTGTCAAACGTCAGATCCTCCTGAATAAGGATACTGATCTGGCTTATTTCTTGTTAGCTGCTGAAGCTGACATGGCTGCCAATGGAACAAGTCTGGCCCTTAATTTGGCAACATATGATCAAACTGGTGGACGTCCTCTCTGGTACAATTCGTCGGAATTTCAATATGTATCCTTCTTATATCGTTGCAGGTCTGAAGACTGCCGCATTGCTGCGTTCGCTGCAGACATTAGCGATTTCAATGCCTGGAATCGGACAGGGCGATGGTAATTTTGGATGGGCTGGTGATTCTGCACAGTTCCTGAAGATGAAGGTTCTTGAGTCCAATGCTATTAGTGAAGGTAAGATTTACCTTTCCACTAAAGCTCCAAACGATGCTCTTGAGAAAACCACAATCGTAGATTTG
>JAGVVH010000044.1 GCA_019135895.1 Bacteroidota bacterium
ACAGAATATACAATTTACATGGGAAAATTAGTCAAGCAACGAATATTGATCAATTATTATCTGGATTACCTTCTGATGTTCACAAATATTTGAAACGTTTATTTATTGAACAAGGAATTGCTCAAAAAGGAACGTTTTATAATAGAATAAAAGTAAGATTTGTTCCAACATCAAATATGCTTGCATTTACAACACCATCTTCAGAACATGATCCATATGGTCAGTCATTTATTGATGCTTTAGTTTTTCCATGTAAATTGTATATTCTGTCGCAATTAAGTAATGTAATCATCAAGTTATCACGTGCTGCACCAATAAGGAAGTGGACGTTAGATGTGGGACAGACTCAAATGCAATCGGGGATGATCCAGAAGCTCAAACGCGAGCTCTATAATACTCGTATAACTCTTGATGATTTAAGTAGCTTTAAGAGCATACCTAAGATCTTAAGTGATTAACAAAATAGTCACCTTCTAGAAGTAATTCTAGATGTAAAACTCCGTGAATTCGGTGGAACACTTAATAAAATAAGTCAATACCGAGCCAAGCTTTCAGAAGCTGCTAACTTCTGATTGAAGGTGTAACGACCAGTCGAAAGACGTACACTCAAGCGAGTGGAAGCGCGGAGCATCCTTAAATTTTTTAAGGATGAAGAGATGGTCTAGCCTATATGGTAACATATAGCGGTCGAAAACAAGAAATTTGTTTTGTTTAGACGGGTTGAAGTTAGCGACTTCAGCTGAATTTGAGCGTTCAAAGATATGTTCATATTATCTAAAGGAGGTCAGAAAGCGATCGACGTTGAGGTCACTTCTCATGGTGATTAACTTGAGTCACCCCTTAGCAGTAATGCTAATGAAAACAACTCCTCTAATTCGGTGAAACTCCTATTTATAGGACAATACCGAGCCAAGCTTCTAATAAAGCTGCTAACTTTATTAGTTGAAGGTGTAACGACTAGTCGAAAGACGTAAGCTCAAGCGAGCTGAAACGGGGAGCATCCTAGTTAAAAAATTATAAAATGGAGGACAGCGCCGGCCAGCGTTGACAGGTGCCAACTCATCTGTCTTACTCCACCAGAATAAAAATGACCTAGTTGGAGGAAAAATGGAAAAAATTTGTTCGCAATGTAATGAAATTAAAGAGGTTTCAGAATTTCCGACGAATGGCAAAAATCTCGATGGGACTTTTAAATACAGATCAGAATGTAAGAAATGTAATTATTTAAGAGTTAAAGAATATAGAAAAAATAACCCAGAAATTCGGAAACAACAATTTCAAAGGCGGTATAATGTTCATCGTGAAGAATTACTTTTAAAAAATAAAGAATACTACGAGAATCATATTGAACATTTTAAAGAATATCATAAACAATATAATAACGAGAATCGAGAAATTGAATCCCAAAAACATCGGGATTACAATTCTAAACCAGAAAATCGAGAAAGACGTAAAAAGGTTTGGAAAGAATATTATGAAAAAAACAAAGAAATTATTCTTGAAAAATCGGCGGAATATTATATTAGAACAATAGAAGACAGAAGACAATATCGTAAGAAAAATAGGGCAAGGTTAAACGAATATTATAAGAATAAGTATAAGACAGATCCGATGTATAGATTAAGAGTATTAATCAGTTCTGGGATTCGTAAATCATTATATAATGGAAAAGATGGTTATGGGTGGGAAACTTTAGTTGGTTACACTTTAGATGATTTAAAATCTCATCTAGAATCTAAATTTGATGAAAATATGAATTGGGACAATTGTGGGTCTTATTGGCACATTGATCATATTGTGCCACTTGCTTCGTTTAATTTTGCGTCTTATGATGATGAAGCTTTTAAGAAATGTTGGAGTTTGGAAAATCTCCAACCATTATATGGTCTGGATAATTTTAGAAAAAATGACAAAATTTCTGAAGAGTTTGGAAATATTGAGTTAGCAGCTCAGTTACTTTAAATAAAAACTAGGATGAAGATATAGTCTGATCTATATGGTAACATATAGCTTTTTTGGATAAAGTTTAGCGAACTTTATTGAACATAAATGCCAACAATTAGAACTGCTGATCTCGAGGATTTTTACGGAAGTCCTGTCTATTGGTAACAATAGAGCAATAACTCGGTGAATTCGGTGGAACTCCAGAAATGGACAATACCGAGCCAAGCTCCATATAAGATGGAGAAGGTGTAACGACTATCGAAACCACGTTGAAAAACGGAAGGGAGTAGAGTAGATCCAAGCGGATCGAAGTGCCGAGCATCCTTATATTTGAGGATGAAGATATAGTCTGATCTGTACAGTAATGTACAGCGAAATTGGGGGAAGAGTAGCGATCTTCTTCAAACAATATGGCAAGACGTGAAATTATGAGCTTAAGTGGTATCCCACCGGCCTATTTGGGCTACGCAGATATTATTGAGCTTAGGGAGCAACTAGTACACACAAATGTATCATTTGCAACAGAAATATCAGATATACAAGAAGGAATATCTGCAAATTTGACAAGATTTCTTGACATTGTTGCCAGAATTAAAGGACTGGATTATAAACCATCTGAATATGTTCAGATAGCATTAATACCACCAATTGTATTAATGGTTCAATTAATTGAAATGACCCTCTCATCAATTGGAAATATGTTTAGTGCATTCCAAGCAATGCAAATTCCAGCAGATCCTTATTTTCTGTTAGAAAAATATATTCCATATATTGATTGGGAATCATTTAAAGAAAGAGCAAAACAGTATACGACTGATATCGATACTGATGTCGATCTTAAGACTGAAGAGCAAAATGCTGCTCAA
>JAGVVH010000458.1 GCA_019135895.1 Bacteroidota bacterium
TTTTTTTTGATTATTTGTGTTGATAAAATAAGTCTTTTCAAAACCAGTTTCTTTACCGAAATATTCAATAAATAATAAATCGCCAATAAAAGTTGTAGAAGAACTTGAATTACCTTCTAGTTCAATTTCCCAATTTAAACAATTATTGGTATCAAAATATTTTAGATTTTTATAAAAAATTGTCAAATATCCAGCTGAAGAGAATCTAACTATATTTACTTCTTGATTACTTAATAGATGCTTCATCATAATATTTCAATAAATTTAAATAATTCATTATCCAATGAATTAACCTTTTGAGCAAATTGAGTTTTACTTGTGATATTCAATGATTTAAAAACGTTAGAACCCGCAGTTTCCATATCATCCCACAATTGATAATTATTTTGCTTGAATATATCCTGAAACTTCTCTTTAATCAAAGTCATATTCTGTGTTTTCTTACCGTTAAATACATATACCCAATGGAATATGGTTTGACCATTTCAAACAGCCTGATTGTATAATTGAAAATTCATAGTAATCAAGCTTTTCAGGTCTGATTCATGGATTTTCAAATGATTAAAAAAGTTTTCTATTTGAATTTTAAATTTGTCAAAAGTATCATAATAATAACCATTTATCACCTCCTTTCTCATAAACTTCCATAATCGTTCAATCAGGTTGAGGTTTGGGGAGTATGACGGTAGAAATACCCATTTTATCTTGGGGTTTAGCTTCAAAAACTCCTGTAATTTTGTATTTTTATAATATTTGGCATTGTCACTTACCAAATAAATTCTCTTGCTGTTTTTATTAGCTTCTAAGATATGTTCAATGACTCTTTGAGTACTCTGAGCATTGACGGAGTCCGTGTAATCAACATACGTTTCTGTCGGGTCTTGAGCGTTCATAGCCCCATTTATATTTATACGCTGCCTTCCTGTATTTGCAGATAATTCATATTCTTGTCCTTTTAATATCCAGGCCCTGCAATTACCAGTGTTATGTGTTGGATGTACCCCGTCCACAAAAAAAACCTTGCTTTTGCCCTTTAGATTTTTCACTAGCTTGACAAGTTGCTCTGCCATAACAGCCTGTTTTTCAGTATCTGCTTTGCCAGGAACCAATTTGGGCTTTTTGTAAACAAAGCCAAGACGCTTTAATAATTTACATACTCCGGAAACCGTGTATTTAATATCGAACTCTTCCTTTATGTATTCAAGTACTTCATGGCATGTGACGTAAAGATTGTTCCTTAACTCTTCTATCAGAATACGTTCTTGAAGCTCTGTCAAGTTTCCAGTATTTCCAATATAAAAATACTTACTTACTTCCTCAAAACCCCCTGACCGGTATGCCTCCACAGCTCTTTGCGGTGTTTTTTCGCCTATCCCCAAAAGTTTTGAAATCTCAGCATAACTTAATCCACTATCATACATCAAAATTGAAGTATATCGAACGTATATCTTCTTGTCTCTGGTCTTGGCCCTTAAATACTCCAATTCCAATCTTTCCTTATCTTGTAATAACCTCACGTGACAAAGATACATATATAATCTAATTTAATGTGTATCTTTGGTCATTTCTTTTTCCGATTAGTATATTTAAATCCATCCATGTCAGAAACACATCACATCCTTCTTATCTTTTTGAGGTGACATCCTTTTTGAGAGTGATTTATCAACTATAATTTCCACAAAATTTTCATCCTTAAATTCAAGATTTATTGACGATACTTCAAACCATAAAGGTCCTCCATGTCTTTCTTCGTATTCGACAAGTGGATTTGATTGAAATTTTTGGTGCATCAAATTTTCTGATAAAATATTTTCCTTAATTGATGCCGATAGTTTCATCACTAATTCAGAATGTTTTCTTAATTCGAATAACAATTTGGAATCTTCAAGCAGCATGCCAAAACTTCCACCAAGCCTCTCATTTGTAAGATTGAATGAATCTTCCACAGTAAATCCTTGATTAAATTTCTGAATAATTGAATCGATTCTTTTTAATTGCTCATCTCTTTTCACCGAATCAATAATATCATTTTTTGCTGCCTCTTTTATTCTTAACAAGGACTCCAGAACAAATTTTGTTTCGTCTTGAATTTTCTCAATCTTCATATTTTTTACTGGCATAGAACTTGTTTATCTACACTACAAATTTATCTCATCATCACGGTTTTTGCTAAATGCTATGTACGTTGGTTAGCCAAATTTTGGTTTACAAATATACACGCATTTTTAAATGCCGGAAAGGGTGCTGGTAAAATTTAGTTTAAACTGGGCATCCAGGGATCGCACTACTCCAGGATTTCTATGTCATCTTCATTTTCCACTGCCATGGAAGCGACTCCATTAAAATTGGTAACCTTGCCCTTGACAATGATCTTTTTGCCCTGCAGTTCCTTGTCGGGTGGATAGCTGAAGTTGATCATCTGGTCCTTGAAAATGGTGACGGTAAAGATCTGATTGGGAAACTGCTTGTCGAGGTTTAAGAAAACATTGCCTTTGGAAGACAGTTTTGTGGACACCACTGTGCCGATGACTCTGATGGTGCGGCCATTGCCCATCTGACCTTTTGCCATGATGGTGTTATAGCAGTTTCGCGGGAGTTTTGTAGGGTGGTCAGGGATGACATCTGTTTGTTCGGCCAGGGACAGAAATTCCCTGGGGTCGCCATTGGCTTCCACAGCTGACTCCACATCATCCTGCAACTGGTGGTAGAAGTCGATGCCGGTCAGGGATTCCACCTGGTCGATGCTGACAGCATAGGATTCCAGGGGTTTTTCGTTCAGTGCATTAGGCATCAGGAATGCTATGGCTC
>JAGVVH010000571.1 GCA_019135895.1 Bacteroidota bacterium
CCGGAATGATTTCCGGTGGCACCTTGGGATCATTCTTTATTGTTTTTGCCGTTGACTCGTTTTCCTGATCGGTAGTACCTTCGTCTACCACCAGCTCCTCTGCCGCGTTCTTCTTTTTTAAATCTGTCATACAAAATCCTCCAAAAGTTTTTTGCCTGATAAAATCGGGCTCTTAAGGAGGAATACCGTACAAAGGTGGTCACATTTTCAAGGGTATGTTTATGGAAGGCAATTGTGATTGATAATGCTTTGAATTTATTTGGAAAAATTTATTAATTCTGTCAAGATATCCTTGATGTCAGTTATCTTAAAATAATTTACACCATTGATTTTTTTGCATGTAATACGATCTTCCTTTATCAACAAATTAATCTTGTTGCGTAGTGCAGTGCGTCCATACTCGTATGTGGTCTTGTTATGTTTCTGCATAAATCGTTTTAAAGTTTGATTTGATCTTATTTCATGTATCAGCTGATTTTGTGTGTAATGATCCACAAGCTTATGTTGTTGTCTTCTTTCCATCTCTGTTTTAACTGCATCTATTACCTCTGTAGATGGATTGATTGATAAGATACTACTTTTTTTCCATCGCTTGAGCGTAGAAGAACTGACTCCTACTTCTTTCTGAAGCAAATAACTTAAATTTTCTTCTTTTATTGTTTTTTTAATATTGCTTATTATTTTGCAAATATAATGAACCACATTATCTGGGTTTGTCTTTAATTTATAATTTTGCAACAAGCCATATTGCTGCATTTTTTTTTGTAACATTTTTGCAATGGTAATTTCGGAATACAACGGCGGTTCCTTGGGTTGTTTTTCCTGTTTTGATTTTTTATTAATAATGACTCTCTTATCCCAATCTTCTTCTTCTTCTACTTCTTCTACTTCTTCTACTTCTTCTTCTTCTTTATCTTTATCTTCTTCTTCTTTATTTATTTGCACTTTATCTTCCTCAAAAGGAACCTGCTTACTATAGGAGTTAATTATCCAATAAAGCTTTTCATTAAACTTTTTATCTATGCCCGGAATCATCAGGGAAAAATCATCAGCCAATAAACCAAATAGATAAAATTCCTGAAACAAAAAGTATATTAAGTCAAAATCCGTTTCTATACTATCAACCCTGTCTTCCAATTCCCGATAAACGACGGAGTGCGATAAATATGATTTTGCCTTTTCAAAACCGCTTTGATAAAAAATTTCGACGATATTCAGCATATCTATCATGCCGACGATTATCAGTACCCAATAACACTCAATCAGAAGCTTATATATCTTCTCCCAGACAGAGCATAAAAGATCATCTCTCTCGTTTTCGGGAATATTTGCCGGTAAAAGGATCATCAGAAAGTACACTAACGCGCCCTGATATTCTAACAGCTTTTCTTTTGGGTCGATGTTTTTTTCATGAGAAGCGTCGCTGGCTATAAGTAGTGAATACATATGGTAAAGTGAACGTAAAGGGATTCCCGTATGTTCGTTGATTTTTTTTAGTTCTGCAATAAATTCTTCGGCAAGAAACAATATTTTTTTTGCGATCCATGATTCCTTTTTTGCGTAATAATTCTTTTTGTCCTTGATGTATTTTTCATTATTTTTACTTCCTGCAACAGAATAATAGTCTTTCTTTTCCTTTATATAGACGGAAGAATTTACTTTCGTATACAATGGCAAAAAAACGATTCTATCATCTGATAAGGGTATTAAATGTGTAACGAAGTCTTCCGATTTTTTCTGTATATTATCATGTGCTTTCATTAAAAGATAAAATTCACTATCAATCATATGATGAAAAAATGCTGCATGATGATTGTTATTGCCTAATGCCGGTAGGAAATTAGTCAATTTTTGCTTGAATTTATCAGTGTCCACGTAATTACTTACCAATCTTGAAGCATATTTAGGCAAAGTTCTATACATTAGAAACCATATAAATCAAGAATTATAATACCTTAACAACTCTTATCTTACGCACTTTTTAAATGTGACCAGCTTTGATTGGTATCCCCTCATATGGAGAACAAAAAAATATTTTGCAGGCGGAAGCAAAAAGAAAGGAGGGCCACATGATGAAAAAGAAAAACGACATTCCTTGCGATAAGGACATAAGAAAAGATGTTTATTCGACGTTTTTTCAAGAAGGGTTCTATGAAGAATTCTTTGACCTTAGTTTAACGTCGCAGACGCTCCGTTTTCAATTTACGAATGAAGAGTATGGTCTCGAAGGGGAAATTTCCATCAGCTACGAAATTCATATGCATAAAACTTAGCAATATTTACCAGATGGGGGTTCAGCAATGGACCCCCATAATAAAAACAGGGATCAGGATTATTTGAATTAATTACTTTTTTAAGGACTCCCCAGGCTGATTTTGGGAAGTCATCGATGCAGTTACCCGTCCGATCCCGGATGGGAGCATCAGGATGGAAGCAGTAAGGGAAGACGGAAAAAAACTTCTAACAATATCAGATATATCGAAATATCTGAACATCAAGACAAAGACCCTCTATGCCAAAGTGGAAGCGGGAGAAATTCCCCATTACCGCATCGGGCGTCTCGTTAGATTCAGCCTGGACGAAATTGATGCGTGGCTGGAGGATTGCAGAAGCAAAAATCGGCACACGAAAGAACAACACAAACCCAGGAACAGAAGAAGAAAATCGTCCAAGCATTCAACGGATCGCTTTTCGAAGATTATCACAAAGACCATTGACGAAGAGACCAATAAATATTACTCTCCTCGTCACGGGAAATCAGACCGGATCGAGGGACCCAAACAGGAGGTGCAACAT
>JAGVVH010000435.1 GCA_019135895.1 Bacteroidota bacterium
ATAAATCAAAATATAAATTTGCAAACTGCGATTATTCAAGCTCTTGAACTTTGGATAAATTCACCAACGACAGATAAAATAAATATAAAGGATGTTGAACAAGAAGATTTGGATGAGCTTGATATTGGTTTTTTTAAACAATGCTGCATGGTAGACCGAGATTGTGTTACAAATGATTGTCGAGCTTGGATTAATAATAACTGTTTAATGATTAGTGCTTTAAAATTTTATTTACCAATCAAAAATACAACGAGCACCAATAGCGAACTGGATTTTTTTGATGATAATTTTACACTACCCGAAGACGGAATTGATTTAGATGGATTACTAAAAAGTATTGAAAAAAACATAATTGTAAAAGCTTTGAAAAAGACTAAAGGTAGAAAGACTAAGGTATCAAATTTACTAAATATTTCTTATGATTCTTTGAAATATAGAATCGAAAGCTTAAATATTAACAATGATTAAAATTTGGTGACAGCAGTTGGTGGATGCGACCAAGAAACTGATTGAGCTTTATCAAGGGAAAATCAAAGAGAAGATGGACGAGGTGTGGCGGGAGTAAGAATTATGTTTGTTGATGTGAAATTATTGAGTCCGATTTTACCGGTGATAAACTATCATGGCCAGAATAGCTGATCTGATTTCCCAAGATGTACGTGATAAAATTACTCGCGAATCTAAAATTGAAAAGAAAATAATTACTGGAAAAAAATATTCGATTCCTGATAATGATCAGAATACACTTAGCTATTCTGAAAAGGAACTTTTAAAAAAACATTACCTACGTGCCACATCACTTGAGTCAGGTACCAGAACTCCGAGAAATTACGTGCAAAAACATTTTGTATTAGTATGTAAGGGTCAAGCTGCACCTGTAACGGAATATGAAAGAGTTTATAAAAAATATATCAAAATACGAGAACTCGAAAAAGAAGCTTTGAATGCTAAATACCGGAGTGTTTCAGAACAAGCAGTTCAAAAAGAATCCACCATTGCACCGAAAGAAAATGACCAGGAAAAGCATGGAAGGATAGAGAATGCGGAGGCCGCATTAAGATTAGCTGAAAGACATCAAAGTGGAACAAACATATCGGAATATGAAGAAGGATACCCAAAATCTGAATTTGGTTCGCGTGAAGATCATAAAAGAATGAGAGCTCGTGACTGGGGAGATATAAAAAGACGGAACATAGAAGATTGATGAGGTATAAGGAGTGTGAACAAAATTCAGATGCAAATTAGGTATACTAAATTGCAGGGTAACCGTCCATATCAATGGTCGGAGGATGACCTGGATTTTATGATTAAATATATCCAAATTTGCATTGATGACCTTAGGCAAAAAATCGGTAATCCAGGTTTATCCGAGGGGGATGCCTCACGAGTTCGGGAAAAACTAGATTGCAAAACAAGAGAAAGGATAAAATTTAAAAGAGAGCTAAATCGCCGAAACAAAAGGAGCATAAACATGAGCGAGAAAAAGGAATGGACAGTACTTGATTTCGGAAAACATAAAGGAAAAACCTTTCCACAAGTTATGTTTACTGATCCTAACTGGTTCTTCTGGGCACATGAAAATCAGATTTTTAAGGATAGAGGTCGTTTGCGAATGAAGGCGAAGAAACATTAGTTGCCGAATATGGAATACATCCATTATCCAATAATTCCGTTGGTTTTGAGTTGGTAGAACAAAGTCGTCAACCACATCAAGGTTCTACAAAGGTTTTTCGCAGATCTGTTATAGATCTCAGTATCCCTCGACAAATTGAAGGTTATGATAAAATGGGATATAAAATTTTCATTGCAAATATAAAATATTACCTATTTGGAGACACAAAAACAAAAATGACAAAAAAGAAATGTGAAGAATATTATAGTACTGGCTCAAATTTTGAACTCTAATTTAGAAGTCGGAAAAATCGAAACTTAACTGAAAGTACTGCAAATAAATGGGAGGAAGATCAATGAGCGACAAAGAACTTAATCCCCTTTACAACTTTTCTCTTTATCTTATAAAGAAAGATAAGCGCAATATTTCTGAGATCATCCGCGCAGAATCCTGTAGCTATAATACACCGATAGTACATTCCGGAAAAGAGATTGGTCATCTTTATGTAAAAAGTACCAAGACTAAATTACCGAAATGGACGTCATTATTTGACGGATATATTGATTTTTCACAAATTGGAAAAGTTGCTTCATCTTCAGCTGTTTGGTTAATTCCCTCTGAATCAAATTATTTTGCTATCACTTTTGGTCAGGGTCGATATCTAATTGATCCTGAGTGCTGCGAAGAACGCTTTGGCCTCATTGCAACATTAAATTCTATCGGAGAGAATTCAATAAAGAGCATAGATATAAGAAGTTTTGACGCTATATCGAGGCACTCAAGGGAACAAGCAAGCTATGGATCTATTGAGAGCTGTAGTTGGCACACCCTTAGATTCAATACTGGGAAATCGTCTTACCGGTATGGATGCGTTAAAAACTACCGTTAGAACTCAGCTATGTGACATTCCGGCGTTACTTGAAATATACTATAAAAAGTTTGTTGACACCTCTTATAAAAAGAATTTCCCGTGGATAGATCACCTTATGGAAATAAATGATGCTGATATTTGTCATCGTCTCGATAAATTAATGGTAAAGATGGTTAATGAAAAGGAGTTTAACCGTTGTTGGTTAGCAGCACCTGATATCATTAATTGGGATCAAGTTAACGGATTTCGATATTTTTCAAAAAGAAGTCCACTTTATCATGATATAAATTTCACCGACTTTATGAAATTGTTATCGGACGATACTATAATTGATATAGATTTTTTAAAAGTTAAAAACATAACATGTCTAGATGAAGAAGATAAAATACTTTTCAAATGGTCAGTTTACAAATGTATTTATTGCGAAATTGACGATCAAGACGAATCGTATTTGTTAAGTGGCGGAAAATGGTATCGTGTCACCAAAGATTTCGTTAAAGAAATAAATAATACATATAATAATATACCTAGATACGATAAAATATTGCCAGAATATAATCATTGTTCGGAAGCCGAGTATAATAAATATGTAGTGTCTCTCGATCCAAATTCGTTTGCATTAATGGATTCGAAAATAATTAATCATGGAGGTGCTAATAATAAAATTGAATTTTGTGATATTTATGCAAAGTCAGGCTCTCTAATACATGTAAAACGTTACGGCGCTTCCAGTGTCTTAAGTCATCTTTTTTCTCAAGGTGTTGTATCAGGCGAATTGTTTCAAATAGATGCAAAATTTAGAGAAAAGGTTAATGATTATCTTCCTGATTCTCATAAGCTCAATGATCTTAAGACTCCCCCATCAAGGGGACAATATAATATTGTTTATGCGATTATAAGTGATTCACCTGGTAATGCATTGGAGCTTCCTTTTTTCTCTCGCTTAAATATTAGATATGCAATTCGCCGCCTTGAGGGGTACGGATATAATGTTGCTCTGGCAAAAATTAATGTTAATCAAAGGTTGAAACTTACAAGACGATTCAGGCTGTATCAAATATCCGGAAACATCTTCACTTTAATGATAGAAATAGTATTTAAAAAGATCGCGGATTGGATACGAACAATTGCTTGACAGGTTATTGAAGAATAGAGAATGTTTTTAAATAATTTAACATACACTACTCTTGCTTCTATTCTCATCTTTAAAAAAAGGGGAAGTGTTAAAACCATTGTGCTTCAACAAATTACGAACTTATTTTTTACTCTTCTTATAACAATATTTCTATCTGTCTCTATATCCCATGCTACCATCCGCACCGTTACCGGCACCGTAACCAAAGTATCGGATGGCGACACAATCCATATAACAACACCAGAGCAAACAAAGCTGAAAGTCAGGCTCTATGGCATAGACGCTCCGGAAACACCCAAAATCAACGGAAAAACTGGCCACGTCCATCAACCCGGTCAGCCCTACGGTGAAGAATCATGGAAGGTGCTCAAGGATAAAATCATAGGGAAACAGGTGAGACTGGAAATCCTTGATATTGACAAATATAGGCGTATGGTTTGTATGGTCTGGCTGGATGACAGGAACATCAATTTGGAGATGGTACGGGAAGGCTATGCGGAAGCCTTTATTGAATATTTGAAGCCGCCTTACAGGGCTGAATTCTTGAAAGCTGAACAGGAAGCCCGCGCCGGCGGGAAAAACATATGGTCACTCCCTGAACATGAACGGCCAAGAGAATTTCGGAAGAGGTTAAAAGAGTAAGGCATGGAATAATCCGGAAAGGAGCCCCTATATGCAATACGTCATCTTTTCCTACTTCGTCGTAATATTTCTTGTCGTTCTGGCCATTGAAATATCCTGTGCCCGGCAAAAGATCGCATATAGAACCAATGGCCCAAAATCATTTAATCCCAAAACCACTGCTCTGAAAAACAAGTGCCCTAACTGTAACAAAGAAACCGACACCAATACTGCTGTTTGTCAGCACTGTGGAGCGTTTGTTTGTTATTTTTGGTATAAGTCATGACAGGTGCGTCAACCGAAGATGGACAATGAAATCATTTTATCCTATCTTGAAGAACTGGCTGAACAACTTGGAATATCGGTTTGGGATGAAAGCATAAATCTTGAGGAAACGTTCAGTGCTGGCGGTCTATGTCGTGTTGAAGGGAAATATATTTTGATCCTGAACTCCAAGACAACCACAAAGGAAAAGATTGAAGTTTCGATTAAGGCGTTACAGAAGTTTGAACTGAGCAATATTTATGTGAAGCCGGTCATAAGGGAATTACTGGAAGGATATAATGATAACTAAAATCATATCCAGTTGCCAGAAAAGGGTGTTCAAATGAATGAAAATACTTCCGCTGGTTCAAGCAATAAGAGCTGTTGGAATTTTGGCAAATGTACCTGGTTTTCCAAGAAGAACAATAAACCTGATAAAGAAATTCCGCCAGATGTTGTTGATGTAGGTTGCAAACAATTTGTTAAACGAAGGTAGGCTATTATGGCTGAGAAACTTGACAAGAAACAGATGGTCGAATTTAAAGAACTTCTCATGTCCGAAGTTATTCAGTCGGAAGCGTTGATTAATCTTCTGGACAGAAAAGGCATTGTTTCCAAGGCGGAGTTCCTGGAGGAAATGAAAAGGGTTCAGGCGTCGATGATTAGAGCATAGTACGTTCTATAAGGAACGGAGGATCTTATGGGTAAATATCCTAAATGGAAAGATGGAATCAAACACACTGAACCTAGAGGTAGAATTATGAAATGGCGAAAAGTAAACTCGGTACGCGCTATCAAGGTTAACAATGCATCCTATCGTAATGCATTGTTTAGTGATGTTTTTCAACTTGCACAAGGTGTGGGTGATCCCATATATATCTATCGCGGTGATCCTAGAGTGAAAGTTATATGTTCTTGGTATGGCGTAATTCCACCTACAACATATCCTCAAATCAATTTGGCTAACGCGAGATATCAAATTATTGAAAACTATTCTGGGTCGGTTGCCGACGATATTGGTGAATAAATATTTTTCTCTGGTTGTTTCCTCCTCATTGATGCGGAAATAAACAATACTGGAAACATTTTCGTGATTCAATCAGTTTGATTACAACTAGTATTTTACATTGATTTTCGATAGTTAATGCTTTAATGTGCTAAATCATAATTAATCAGTACAATGCCAAATTGAGAAGATATCTGCGGAAGGCATTATATGAGAACTGATCCAACTTTTATTTCCAAAGAAAAAAGGAAACACTTAAAAGAACGGTTTGGGGTTTTGATTAAAGACTCCATACGGTGCTTGGTATTGCAATATCAATATTCATATTTTGGACTGAATATAATATAAAAAATCTGACATAATTATTGTTGCAAGGAATAATCATGAATACAAACAATTCAACAATACAACTCGTTTACGCAACCAAAGAAGTAATACTTAGTTTCATCAGAGGCGCTAAGGAAAAAATATTTATCGCAAAACCTGGCTATACTGAAAAGGAAATAATATTCCTTATTGAACTTATTGAAAAAAATAACGTCAAATGTACAACATACATAGATCCGGATGAATCCGCTATTCGTTTCGGTTTTGGCGAATCTAAAGCTATCAAAGTTGCTCAAGAAAAGATGGAGATATTAAATTTACAAACAATTAAAGGTATCAGACTTTCAATCGTCATCGTTGATGATAAAGCACTGATCTTTACACCCGCTGCACTGTCGTGGGAGGAAGAACCGACAGAGCTTGCGTATCCTAATGGCCTAATAGGCGGAAAAGATCTTGTGGATAAAATATTATTACAGTTTTCTGGACCAGATCAGTTACCGCCAGCATTGGAAAATATTACTATCTTTCCGACAACTACTATTCAGCAAGTCAAAAAAACCATTACCGAGGCAACCCTTAAGCAAACATTGGAGGCATTGGAAAAGAATCCGCCGGTTGATCCCTCAACATTAAGACAAGTGAATCTGTACCGAAATCTATATAAATTAATAAAAATGGAGGTCAGAGGCGCAAATATAAAGAATAAGTCTTTGGATCTGAGGCAATTTAATAAAATCTTTCCAGACATCAATCAAAGATTAAAAAGCAGTTGGATTGTATTTACTAATGAAGATATAGATAATCTTATTTTACCCAAAAAATTTTCCTATCTCATTTCTAAAATAGAACAAAAGTTAACTTTCGATGCTGGCCGATTTGGACGACTGATAAAGACGACGGATAAACATCACTTCGAGAAAAATATTGAAAGGGCAAAGATGGCATTTATTAACGCCATGAAAAATAACATAGAAAAAATATCAGTATGCACATCTATTAAGAAAGATCGAAAAATAACAAATACATCGGACAAAAAAGCCATCATGAGCTTGGCCGTTTTACTTCAAGAAAGCAAAAAGGGACTAATTGAATATTTGTCCTTTACGGCAATACAGAAAAAAGATTGTTGGGGAAAACTTTTTTCTGACAATAAAGCCCTGTACCGAATGATGAAACAAAATGAACTTAACGAAACTGAAGCTCTAAATTGTGTGATCGAAGACTTTGTTGATAATCGATTAAAGTTTCCGAAAACTGATGAAATGATAGAAGCCATAGATGTAAAATTAGCTTATTATGATGTATCAAATGAACTTTTAAACGATGAAGAGTTTATAAAAGTTCTTGATGAGTATGGCCTCAAGGTTCGTAAATATGATAGTGCATACGAAGAACAAGATAAGCGAAGACATTAAAATAGGATTGAATGTTTACAAGAAGAAGCAGTAGTGCCGGCATAAAAATCCCCTCAAGCTATTGGAGCCTTGAGGGGTGCGCTATATTAACAGATCATGTTTGTTGTTGTAGCGGCTACAAATCTTTCATTCTGGTCTTTGCTTCGTTGTAAAGTCTCATCACGCACAGGAAGATCGCCAGGAAGAACAAGCCGAACATGAAGTTGGGCGTTGTGCCAATATATTCGTCAATCTTGTATCCCAACCAGAGGAACAGGAAAGAAGAGATGACCATCGCGAAACCCCAGGCCTGTTGTATTGACGATAGCTCTGGTACTGAATTTTATTTGCTGTAATCATGGTCTGTTCCTCCTTTCATAAAGTCTTTTTCTGCGCATGTGGTTCAATAATATTTATCAGGTTACAATGTACTTAACTGCATCAATCACCGGGTTGGTAAACAGCGCCATCAGAATGGTGTAAAGAGCAAAGGCTCCAACAACTTCTGTCGTGTACATTTTGTCATACATCAAAGGCCCGGTTTCTTAGGACAGGGAAGCCCGGTTTCTTAGGACAGGGAACAAAGATTTATAAGTGGAAAAATATCCTGGGTTAAGATTCATTCCGCAGCCTGTTTCTTTGCAAAAATGTTGAAGTAAGCAATATTCGGAGTCTTTTATCAAAAGAGTTATAGTCAAAGATAAAAAAACCAATTTGACTTTTAGTCCTTATTATTGTCAAATGCCAAATGCTTTTTTAAAAGCAAGTTGTTATTTAAAGATTTTTTGCTTATCTTCCTGACTCAAACAGTTTAGTATTGAAATCAAAATTCGGAAAAGCCAAAAAAGGCCTATTGATTGTTGGGCAATAAAATAAAAAGATTACGGAGGATTGACTATGGCGTATCGTGAAGATTCTGATCTTGCTTTCTTAAAAGACTGCTCTAGTGAAGATTTGGACACATTGGTTCAAATATTGACAAAAGACAAAGACGGCAACGAACGTTTGACAGAAGAACTAACTACAAGCGAACGTTTCAAACAGCATAATCCAGATCATCGTGTTTATTGGGACACTATAGCAGCGGAAATTCAATGTTATGGAGCAAATACATTTGCTACAATTCTGCGAGGCGGTGAAGGTGTGCTTTATAAAGAAGTCCTCATTAATGCTTGCAACAAAATGAAAGTGAATTTTAACAAAAATGCATCAGTAGAAATAATTGAAATGAATCTTCTTATGAAGATACTCACAGATTCAATGGAAAAAATGACCCCTGAAGAACTTCAGACACTTGTCGAAGAACTTGACTTGAAAACTACAAATTTTACTAAGCAGGCAGTAATTGCAGCTATTCAAGCTGGAATTAAGGTCGGTGGCTTTGCTGCCTATAAAGTGGCAGTTATAGTTGCCAATGCCGTTGCAAAAGCTGTTATTGGTCGCGGTTTGTCTCTTGCTGTTGGCGCAGGTCTGACTCGTTCAATGGCTATTCTTGCGGGCCCTATTGGTTGGGCCATTACCGCACTCTGGACTCTTTTAGATATTGCTGGACCGGCTTTTCGAATCACGATGCCTTGTGTTGTGCAAGTAGCCTTTTTGCGTGCAAAGCTCAAATACAAAGGTTAATTAATAAAACTGTATTGAAGAAGCTCGATGCATTATAATAACTGTTGCGCCCGCTACGACCAAAATAAAACTTTGCAGTCCATCCAAACTTCTGTAAGTCGCGTCATAGTTGCTAAGCCACAGCTGTGATGACCCCGGATAATTATCGGGTTAACTGCTACAGATACTTGGTACTGCTTATGAGCTCCACATACAGTTGCTAAAGAGGATAGCGGTTGCTGTTGTTAGTGTTGCTACATTAACGGTATAGCGGAAACTATATCAGCAGCCTTGATGTTGATGCTGGGGTGGATAGCTGTTGTTGCACAGCTTCTTAAAAGAGAATGCTAAAAGGTTGTACAGGAGAAGCGCAGGAGTCTGCGTTTAATTTGTTTAAATAATTTTGATTTTGCAATAAAATTAGACTAATTGATAAAAAGCTTCATAGCTCTTGTGAAACAGCATGTAACTGTAATTTAT
>JAGVVH010000165.1 GCA_019135895.1 Bacteroidota bacterium
AGCATGGCCGTTACTAGTTTGACCTTGCCTCTGGGTACAACCGAGAACACATTGCGGTAGAAATGCACCATACAACGCTGAAACCTGGCCAGGGGATAGGTTTCTATCAAGGCCTTGATCATCCCAAGACATTTGTCTCCAATAAACAATTGTGTACCTTTCAAGCCTCTTTCCTTCAAATAGCGCAGGAAGGACAGCCAACTCTCTTTGTCTTCTTTCATGCCTTCCGCAGCCCCAATCACTTCCCGTTCGCCTCGTTCATTCACCGCCATGGCCACCAAAACAGCCACATTCCCGTAATGTCCACCCCAGTTGCGCTTCAGATACACGCCATCCAGATAAACATAAGGATATTGACCTTCCAGGGGCCTTTGCCGCC
Source organism: Bacteroidota bacterium (assembly GCA_019135895.1). Lineage (GTDB taxonomy): Bacteria > Bacteroidota > Bacteroidia > Bacteroidales > WCHB1-69 > JAGVVH01. Next base: position 380 of record JAGVVH010000165.1, read on the forward strand.
AGGCTTCAATCTGCTCATACACCTTGCCGTTCAGTCTGCTTACCGTCCCAGCACTCAGTTTGGCATCCCAGAGTAATTCGGTGATATCTTCGATCCGTCTGGTGGATACCCCTGCTAAATACATCTCCACCAGCGCTTCTTCTACGCTGGTTTCCCGGCGTTGGTATCTTTGGATGATGGCTGTCTCAAATTTCAAGGTGCGTAGTTTCGGTATTTCCAGATCCACTTCTCCAGCACCGGTCAACAGCTTGCGTGGATAATGTCCTGCCCGAGTGTCTTGACACTTTGTCGAACCAGTTCTTTCAGTTCAGTCCGGATAACTTGCTCATTTAGTTGTACAATCTCTTTTGACATGGTTCTTCTCCTTGGTTGGTTTGGTTTGTCAACTTCATCTTACCAAGTGATCGGGACCATGTCCCTTTTTTAAATGTGCGAAACTTATCTTACCTTATCTTAATTAATTGTCCTGTTCCGGAAACTGATTTAGCCTTGATAAGAGATAAAGCCGCAGTTGCATTTCTTTTCTTATCAGGTATTCGGGCAGGTGCATTTGTAACGCTTCCAATACGCGCTATAGATTTGGATCAGTTAACTGTTAAACAATTGACGGAGCTAGGTGTGCGAACTAAAAACAGCAAATCAGCAATTACATATCTTTATGAAATGCCTGAATTGTTAAATGTGACTAGAGAATGGGATGAAATTGTTCGTTCTAATATGCCTGATGATGCGCTTTGGTATGCACCAATTGACCATTCATGGAAAAAGCAAAGATTATCCATGAAACAACCAGGTAAGAACAGAGTGCAAGCACTAAGCAAACGGTTAAGAAAACTGTATTCTCTTGCTGGATTAGAGTATAAATCGCCTCATAAATTTCGACACGGAAATGCAGTTTACGGGCTGTTAAATTCTAAAAATATGGCTGATTATAAAGCTGTATCAACAAACCTGATGCATAGCAACCTTAAGACTACAGATGAGATATATGCACCCTTAGATAATTCAGAAGTTAAAAACCGAATTACCAATCTTACCAGTCAATTAAAAGTTGAATCAACTGGTGAGATTGAAAAAATGTTTATGAATCTAAACAAAAATGAACTTCGTTATGTTATCAATTATGGTATAGATGTTTTAGCTGATAGACCTTGATTTCAAAGCCTCCAATTATCTACAGGACTGGCTTTTCGGTGGGCATTTTCGATATCTAATTCAGCAATACGCACATAATGACGGACCATATCCAGACTACTGTGTCCCAACAATGCCTGAAGTGTATAGATATCTCCACCAGAGCGCAGATAGGTTGTAGCAAATGTGTGTCTGAACTTGTGAGGAAACACTTTTGCGATATCTGCGCGCTTACCTAAACGACGGACCAGAATACGCAAGCTATTGCGGTTGAATGGTCGGTCGTGGTGACTGGTGAAGAGAGGCGCGGTTGGATCATCTCCATCTTCTCTCTTTGCCAGGTAAAGCCAAACGGCTTTGCGGGCAACCTTGCCTAAAAAGACTGTTCGCCCTTTTCCTCCTTTTGCTCCACCACTCATGCCTTGTTTTATCCTGATTTTTCCCGTTTTTTGGTCCAAGTCTTCGACCAATAGGGAACATATTTCTCCTGCTCGCATACCAGTATCAAGAAGTGTAAGAAGAATTGCTTTGTCACGGTCCCCTGAAGGACGACGCATCACAAATGACCTTCTATTACTTGGATTAACTTCACGTGAGTATACACAAGCTTTGAGTAGTTTTTCAATTTCCTCCTTAGTAAAGATTTCAACAGATTGTGTAGGAAATTTTGGTGGTGGAATATTTACAAATGGGTTTTCCAGATTAAATTCCATCGTCAGCCAATTGAAAAATGACTTTAACGCAGTATAGGCATTTTTCAAAGATTTAGGTGAATAAGGGGCTTTGTTTCCATTCCATCGCTTCGGCTTGTAATCGGTTCGCAACCATGCCAAATAATCGACTAAGTCTGAGGTGCGAATATTTGAACAATCCTGATCACCAACTTTTTCTATCCATTGCCATAGATAATATTCATAAGATTCAATCGTGCGATGGCTTAGACCTTCAGCAATTTTGAATTTTATGAAGCCATCACTGGCTTTTGAAAGAGTTAATGAGATTTTTTTCTTAGACGAGTTATGCGTACTGTGGTTCATTAGAAATCCTTTCATGTTTGGTTTGTTTGGTAACCACAGTACGCCGGGATATGAAAAAACCAGAGCTTAGAGTACTCTGGTTCTCGTTTAGTAGCGGGGGCAGGATTCGAACCTACGACCTCCGGGTTATGAGGGTGGAACCTGAAATCGTTACCTTTGCCCTCCGGTCTCGTCCTTTTTACGAACATTGCGTACGATGGTTCCGATGAGCCACGCAAACTTCAGTTGCTCTTTTCCACTATTATAGCCAATTAATTGGCCTTTTGCCAAGAACAAACGAGAAGAAAACTCGGGTTTTCACCTCAAACGTTTATATTTTATACCAGTTGATTTTACTTTGAAAGGATAATTATAAATAGTGACCTTTAGATAGAAACAATTACTAACAACTCTTGAAGCTGCAGCTCTCTATTTGAGGAGAACTGCAGCTTTTATTTTCTATGGAACAGGAAGGAATAAATGTCAGAAACAAAAGTAACTTTTGATTATTACTACGGCAACCAAGCTGAGCAGTTTGCCTTTTATCGTATACCCAAACAGCTCTTCACTAACCCCGCTTTCTCCAAGCTTTCAAGCGATGCCAAGGTGCTTTATGGCCTGATGTTGGATCGAATGAGCCTGTCAATAAAAAGTGGATGGAAAGATCCCGATGAAAAGATCTACATCTATTTTACATTGTCCGAAATTCAGGAATTTATGAATT
>JAGVVH010000575.1 GCA_019135895.1 Bacteroidota bacterium
TCAAAGCATCGAAACGCGTCTGGCTTGTCTGGAAGTTTTTGCGCTGGGCGGCAGTTCCAATAAAGACAACGCCGCCGAAAGCGGTTACTATGCCGTCCGGGCGCTGCTGGCAAAGCAGGTATCAGAGGCGGCAAAATATATCGTTGAAAAAGGCATCGCTGAAGAAGGCGCGCCGGCGCTGGTGCGCCTGATTGCCGTGATTGCCTCCCGTTTCGGCGTCACCGTCTCGCAAAAAGCCGCCGCCTCGGCAGTTCCCGTGATCGGCGCGGCAGGTGGAGCGTTGATCAATTCCATCTTCATGGATCACTTTCAGAATATGGCCAGAGGGCATTTTATTATCAGAGGGCTGGAAAGAAAATATGGGGAGAAGACAGTGAATGACCTGTATTTAATTTGAGGAGGCAATCATGTTTTGTCGCAAGTGCGGAACCAAAAATGATGAAAAGATGAACTTCTGTGGATCTTGTGGTGAGCCTCTGAAGGTGGGGGATACATCTTCTTTGAAGCAACCTGATGTAAAGCCAAAACAAAAGACATCTGCCATACTGAAAATCGGGTTAGGAGTGCTTATCATCGTTATAATATTATTGATTATTTTTTTATCAGAAAATGAACAAATAACAACTACTACGGAATCATCACAACAACAATCAGCAGCCCAGTCTAAAATCCTGACTACTGAAGAAATCGCTCAATTGGGCAGAGCAGTGACGGTCTATATAAAGGGAAATTTTGTAGAAAAAAATTTAATATTTAGTGATAAGAGTGAGAAATGGATCGGCTCTGGGGTAATCATTGAGAAGGCAGAGAACAAATATATTATTTTGACAAATGAACACGTTACAGGGTTTATCAATATGCTTAAATCTGATAGTTTGCCACATATTTCTAAATATGAAATTGCCATAACCATGCCTGATGGGAAAACATGTCTTGCGGAAAAAATATTAATTAACGAGTCTTTTAAAGACTATGCCCTGCTGATAGTTGATGGGAGTGTGGGCAATTACCAAACAATCCCATTGAGCGATGCCATCCCGCCACAGGGTGCTAAGGTTTTCGCAATGGGCCATCCTGAAGGATTGTCCTATTCATTTACTAGCGGTGTCTTATCAGCCGTGAGAAGCCATGGTAAGTATGGTGAAGTAATACAAACCGATGCACCTATCAATTCGGGCAATTCAGGTGGGCCTTTGCTAGACGAAAGAGGGCGCTTGATCGGTATCAATACTTTTAAATATAAGGATGAGGAAGAAAATACAGAATCCTTAAACTTTGCGACCAGCTCAAGGGAAATATTGAATGGGTTCAATGCAAAAAAAATGGTGGAGATCCCTACCAATCCAGAAGAATTGACCAGATTATTCAAAGAATCAAAGGAATAACTTTTTCGAAGCAAGGAGCTAACCTACTGCAAGTAGTTGATTGCCTCGGTATTCAAGATGGAAGGAAATGATAAGGGGGTTAAAATGAAAATTCATTATGCAAAGATAGTACTGTTGTTCATATTTGTTATCTGTTTAATAAATATCAATGCTTGCCAAAAATGTGATCCTACTGATGACATTAAAAGGATTGCTCAGGAAGAAGCTCAAAAAGCTGCAAAACAAACCGTACAAGAGATAAGCAGGAAAGCTGAAGAAGAGGCAAAAGAGATAAGCAGGAAAGCTGAAGAAGAGGCAAAAAGGAAAGCTGAAGAAGACCGAAAGAGCATTATAAAAGCTATCTTCGCCCTAATAATCTTTATTACTGTTGCTGTATTGTTTAGATATGGAATTAGGAAAAAATTTAAACATAAAGAAAGGATCAAATAGATGAAAACTTCCTTTATCAACAAAAGAACTATTGAAATCAATCTTGATGAAAACGAACCAATTACAATACTAGAACCGGAAAGCATCATTTTTTTTGATGGTGATCCCGAAAAAAGGAATGATGAATTTCTTGATTTTAAATCAATGATAAAAAAAGGAAGCCTTCTTGCTTCCAATATTAAGGGAAAGGCCTCCTTAATATTATCATTACCAAGGGGGTACTACATAAAGATAATAGAAATTAAGGGCAAGGATGACATGCTATATGAATACAAAAATGTTTTATTCTATTCTAACGACATTCAACTAACAGCAGAATTTGCTCCTTTAGGAATTATAGCAACAACGGGAAGTCTTGCTCGTTTATGCTTTCATGGTTCTGGATTTATAGGCATTATGAGCCAAGGTGAGCTTATACAAAAACAAATATCAGAGAAAGGTGTTTATGTGTGCTGCAATAATTTAGTCTCCATTCCAAGGACAGTTAATTTAAAGCCTTGTGTTTATGGTAATGAAAAAGCATCTCAGTGCATGTCTTGGCATTATCTGATAACTAACGAGAAGAATGTCGCAGCCTCTGTAATAATAGAATCTGTTTGCATGAGCGGCAGTTTGCAATCACAAGAAAGCGGTGAAGGTATATTTAAGAGATTTATAAAAGAAGTTGTGCCAGGTGCTTCTACTCTATGGAAGTAATTATAATTTTTGCATTCCACGGAGAGTTTATTCATTCAAGAGTGATCGCGAATTTTATAGGCATGAGAAGTTGGCGTGATAAAAAGACGAAATAACTTTATGATACCTGAATACCAATTACGTTTGGCTAGGAATATCAAGAATCGTTGATGTAGATTCCCTGCTTTGTTTCAAACGGTACGTTGTCTGATCCTTCGGCATTTTTTGCGATGGCGCAAATCGAGGCTATGTTAATCAATGGAAGCAGCTTGATAATAAAAGATATGTAAATTTATGGGA
>JAGVVH010000160.1 GCA_019135895.1 Bacteroidota bacterium
ATTTGCAGTCATAAAAAATGCAATTGTGTAACATGAAACATACGGTTATCCACCTAAAATTGGAAGCTAACCGTAATAAAGAGTGACAAGAGTTACGGTTATAAACGAGTTATGGGCAAGTTGACAAACATAGCGACAAGGGCAAAGCATAGTAACCCACCGACAGATAAGCCGGCAAAACAGCTATCCGTTAGATTGACTGTAACAGATAAAAGTTCATTATGGTCTAAAACGGGCTGACTACCCATTGTGACAGAACATTGATAAAAGTAAACCCCTTGAAATCAATCAAAATAATAGAGCGGGGCGAGATGCTGAAAATCGTTAAGAGTAAGAAGAAATTTTAAATTTAATTGATATGAAATCGAAAGGAACAGCGTATTTGTTATGGTTAGTCAGCTTTTTTGGTTGGCTTGGATTCCAACATTTTTATCTTGGAAAAGTAGGAAAAGGTATTATTTGGATTATTACATTTGGTGTTTTTGGCTTTGGTTCATTGATTGATTTATTTACTCTTGGCGGTGCAGTAGATAATTACAATACCAACCAAGAATTAAAGACAATTAGAACAGCGTCTATGGCTGCTGCAACCGCGGCAGCATCTGCGGCGACAACAAAAAAAGATTAAATATGTCAGTAAAGCAATTTATGTCAGAAAATGGACAGGCAATTCAAAGAATTATCAATGGACTGCCTCGTCCATTTGATTCGCACGATTTTATTCGAGCTTTCTCTCGTGAGTTTCAAGTTGATTATGTACGACTTTTAAGTCAATATACAGAAGATCCATTTATCAAAGTTCATGGACAAATCGGACGTTTTCTTGCTGACAATCAAAATACATTAAATATTTTGTCTCAAGGAAAAGTGTATAGCAAAAATATTTTTGGAGAAGAATCTGAAAATGAACAATGGTTATAATAAAAAACTAAAAAACCAGCCCATAACATCGTATATAAAACATTTGGCAATCAGTGGTTTATGGGGCAGTATAACTCGTATCAAAATTTGTGGTATATTGACAGGAAATCGCTTCGAAATGCCAAACGTTTCATATACGTAGCCGTTACAAGCAAGCCTGAGAAAAAAACAGCGACATGAAAATTGACAAGACGACATACAAGGACAGAAAAGAAAGACAAATCGGAATGACTGCCGACCACGCCAGCCTACCCGATAAAGTTTTATTTTTTGCCGACCCGCATTTTTTGTTTTTTAAGAGCCATCCCACATTGCACACATTGGCAAGTCGCACGAGCCGACACACAGACCAAAACTTGCCAAAGAGTGCAATTTTGCCAACGCTTTCAAATCGAATAATTTAATAATTTTGAAGAAAGTAAAATCATTGAATATGAAGCCAATCATTAAAATTCTATCAGTATATTTTCTAATAATGCTGATATTTTCAGCTTGTGGAAACCGAGATGAAAGACTCGGAAGAAATAAAGTTAATCAACCGACAGATGAACCAACCATCAAAATTGAGGAAAATTCACCAGGCTATGGAAAATCATATTCTGGAAATTCTCAAACCACCAGCACAAATCAACAACAGACAATTTCCAAAGTAACTTTTTTTATTGAAAATTCCGGAAGTATGCTTGGTTATGTCAAAAAAGCCAATGATTATAAAAACGCTATTGTAAGTTTGTCCTATTTCCCTGAATTTGATAATTCTAAAAAAGAGTTCTATTTTATTAATGGTACAAGTAACACCACCAAAAAATCAAATATTTCCCTGAATTTGATTGGGACTGACCCTGAACTTTTAAAAAATAATTTGAATCAAAGTAGTTTTAATAAATATGGCGATCCCAGATACAGCGACTTGACCCGGATGTTTGAGAAAGCACTGAGTTGTGCAAAAGGTGGTGAAATTTCTATTTTGGTGTCAGACTGTATTTATGATGTTGGTGAAGAATCAGATCCTTTGACAGCCCTTAAAATTGAAACTGAAAAAACCAAAAAGGTTTTTAGAGATAGACTGACAACCGAAAACATACAAACCATTATTATTAAAGCTGAATCACAATTTGAAGGGAATTATTGCTATGCTTCTAAAAAAGGCACTCAAAACCTTAATCAAAAACGCCCCTATTACATAATAATATTTGGCGATTCTAAACTCCTTAACAAGTATTTTACTGAAGAAAATATCTTAAAAAAAATTACAGGTTATGTTTCAATGGCTCGTTTTATGAAGATTGGAAATCTTAAAATTCCCTATCAGGCAACAAATCAGAATTCAAAAGGCACTTTTAGATTTGACAAAACCAATAAAAACAAGTTAATAAATGCAGAGAAAGACAGAAAAGGACAGGGTTTCCAGTTCTCGATAGCCGTTGATTATTCATCTCTTCCATTCCCTGATGCTTATTATAAAGCTAAAGAGAACTATACACCTACTGGAACATATAAAATTATTGATATTTATACACCTTCCAAAAAGATACCCGATGTTACTACTTTTAATCCAGACAAATTAATAACTATAGGCACATCATCAAGCCCTTACGGAAATATTGAACTAACCTTAAAATATACAATACCCAATTGGATAACTGAAACAAGCTCAGATAATGAATCAGGTATTATTGGTGACACAAAACATACTTTTGGCTTTAAGTATTTGACTGATGCAATTACTGAGGCTTATCAGTATAAAAACAAACAACAAAATATAGCAACGTTTAAGTTTGAAATTTTAAAATAAATAGAATATGAAAGACATTTTGGCTGCAATCTATGAAACAATGTTTGGTTTGTACAACCAGGCGTATGATTTAATTTTCACCACATTATTTAATGATGGAGGTTATTTAAAATTTGTTTTGACGTGGTTACTAATTCCTCTGGGATGTTGGTTGCTATTTTATTATGTATGGAGATATCCATACGGAAGATGGTGGCATTGGATATTGTGGTTGGTTGTTACTGTTATCCTTGTTTTTGGAACAACATGGGGTATTGCAAACTCAGAAATACTTGCTTCATCTAATCAGGATTTAATAGATGCAATTGCTGATCCTGAATCTGGTTATGAAGCTTATGCCCAAACCCTACCAATGAAATATGCAACGATAAATAGCATATTAGCGGTAGCGATAACCGTCATTTATAGCTTTGTGATGAAGCAATTTAGTAAAGTTCAAACTCATTTACCTTTTTAAATCATAAAATTATGGCAAGGAAATTATATATTTTCGGAATAGGTGGCACTGGTTCACGTGTCATTAAATCATTGGCCATGCTTCTGGCTGCTGGTGTTAAACTTGAAAACGGATTCGATACAGTCGTTCCAATCATTATTGACCCTGATACAGATAATGGAGACTTAGATCGCACAAAAAATATTTTAAAATTGTATCAAGAAATCAGAAATCAAATTAAAGAACCCGATGATTTCTTTAGTCAAGAACTTAAAACAATTAATGAGTTAGCTGATCCACAAAATAAAACTATCAGCCCAGATTATTTTCAATTTAAATTGAATGATGTCGATAATTTAACTTTCGGACAATACATTGATTTTGACAGTTTGGAAACTGATTATAAGAAATCCAGTGATGATAAAAACTTTGTTCGTCAGTTATATTCAAACAACAACCTAAATTCTAGTCTTAAAATAGGATTTAAAGGGAATCCCAATATGGGGTCAATCGTACTTAATCAGTTTACCAATTCTAAAGACTTTGAAAGATTTGGACAAACTTTTAAAACTGGTGATGCAATATTTATTATTAATTCCATATTTGGCGGCACTGGTGCAGCAGGATTTCCATTATTATTAAAAAATCTCCGAGGCAATGAAAACCTTTTAAATCATGCACAAATTAAAAATGCTCCAATTGGCGGAATAACATATCTCCCATATTTTACATTAGATCAACAAGGCGAAATAAATCCTGATTCTTTTGAAGAAAAAGCAAAAATAGCGATTGATTATTACAATAGAACCATTATAAACCAAAGGAAAATTAATGTTCTTCATTTTATTGGAAACAGAGGTAATTCTAATTTTGAGAAATATGCAGTTGGAGGAACAAATCAAAGGAATAAAGCACATTTCCTTGAAATTGCAGGTTCATTATCAATTATTGAATTTTGTAAAAATGTTGACAAATACAAATGTGCAGATGGTCAGACAACCGAAGACACAAAAATAAAAGAATTTGGTATAGAGCACGATAATGAAAATATTGCTTTTGGTGACTTAAATATTAAAAATAAAGAAGTTCTATATAAACCTTTAACTAAATTTAGGTTATTTACACAGTATCTGAATGAATCTTTAGAAAAGGCACAGAATGTTTCCAGATGGACAAAAAGTAATATTAAATTAGTTTCTAAACATAAGCAATCGCCATGTGATTCTGATTATTTTAAAAGCACAGAGTATGATAATCAAATTGTAATTATCAATAATCATTTCATTGATTGGGTTGATGAATTGTCCAAAAATAAACCTGCTTTCAATCCTTTTGAAACCATTATACCACTTCATTTATACAGAAAACTAGATACTCAAAATTGCTTGCATATTGACAATTTGAAGTATCGCTCTGAGAAAGATACAGGTACTGGAGAAATAAAACAAATTCATACAACACTTATTAGGCTGTTTGACATTTCAACTAGTAAGATATACAATAAGGTACCAATTCGTGTTAATGATAACAAAGGGAAAGGAATTAAAGTTTTTCGTCTGCACACTGGGCAAGGCGAATCTGGTTGGTTTGATAGTAAAACGATTAACAACGATGATTTATCAACAATAATAACAGAAGGAAAAGATGTTGCTTCGTCAATCCCAAGCCCATTTGCAAGGATAGATTTAGTAAAGTCAGCATTTGCATGGCTGAATTATAAAGTTAGTTCAATTGTTGGTCAGAAAAACGAGTTGAGTGTGGAAGATAAGTTGAAAATACGTGAATTAATGGAAGGTAAAACCGCTCAAAATAAACTGATTTCTGATACCTTGGATATAGCACAGCTTTTTTATAAATATCCAACAATAAAAGATAAAATTGAAATATTTGCATGGGAACCAAGCGTTAGGTTAAAAAAATTAATTGAAAGCAGTTTCGATAATTTTAGACATTCCACATTTGCTGACACTTTAAAGATTTTTTGGGAACAAGATAGCATTAAAAAGGTAGACCAAGGGAAAGTTCCCGCATTATACAATTTTGAACATACAAAAAGACTATTTTTTATACTTAACAAGAATACAAAACAGTTAATTGGCGGAACTTCACCGGCAACACTGTTTTATGCCGCCCCAGATGCTAGAGATTCGATAAAAGATTTGAATATTGTTTGTGGATCTGATAAATTATTAGATGATATTTACTTTCCGCTTCACAAGCGTGATGTTTCTTTTATTGAGTATGTATATGCATTGTCGAAACAGAACAATAAATTCTCGAAATATTTTCCCGAGGTATATACTTATTTAGAAAATATTGAGAAATATCTACTGGATGAAAGTCTTCGCACTGTTGTTTCTGGGTTTAATAATGAAAGCATAATAAAATACAATCAATGTCCAGTTTCACATGATGAGCAAGACTATTGCGAAATATTAGGCCTTAGATTAGGAACAGAAAAAAGCTTTCTCGAGGATAAGATAATTGAGCTCCCTTATTCCATTGATTCATCAAAATTCAAAACGTGTGGTGCTAAAAAGCATTTATTGCCTGTAACACAAGCATTCATTAGACAATATGGAATTGAAAATATTGAGCAATATTGTAAAATTGAAGAAAGAGCCGGTGGAGGTGTTGAAGCCATATTAGATGTTCCGGTTCAAAATGGAACACTTCAGTATAGGAAACTATATCATCAAAATGATATAGTAAAATTAAAGGTTCATTTAGCTATTTTACCCTTTTTAAAACCAGTGAATTGTAACATTGATTATACTATTGGTATAATTGATGACCGCCCCGATAAATCAGCTAACATAACATTAAGTTGCCTAAAAAACGGTCAAGAATTTCAAGTAAGTGCATCATCTGTTGTGAGAAATCCTGGAATTGATGATGTAAAAAGTATATACTATAAATTCAATTCGCCTTTTGATTCAGTGTGTTTTGGAATTGCGTCAGTGAATAATATTATCATTCCTAAGCTTACTCCCTGCTCTGAAAATGATGATGTAACTTTTGCTATTGATTTTGGAACCACCAACACTCATATTGAATATTCTACTGGAGGAAATACTTCTATCCCGCTTGATAATGCTGGAACTTTGCCTTTATGGCAATCCCTGATGAACAGAAAAGACAGAAATGTTGATCCAGAAGTGTTTGCAAATGAAGAAACATTTGAAAATGAATTGATGCCCTATTTAATATCCTCTCCAGATTCAATTTTTAAATTTCCATTGCGTACAGCTATTGTTTTCAATAAAGATTACAGCTTTTCTAAAAATGACCCATACCGATTATTTCAACATGTAAATAACTTTCTGTTATATGAAAAACGTACAGTTCCAAAGCATTATTTAAAACCCGACACTCAGCTAAAATGGAGCAATTATAGTGATGATAAAGCCGACCTAAAAGTTAATGCATACATTGAATATTTGCTGACAATTGTCTATTTCAAAGCATTATCTTTAGGTGCGAACCCTTCAAATACGAAAATCGTATGGTTCTACCCAGTTAGCATGGAGGGTGCTGAAAATTCTGATGGGGAATTAGGAATTTTTATCAAACTATGGAAAGCTGCATATCAAAAAGTGTTTGGTTTAGACAATACGAATAATTTGATTCAGGTACCAGAGAGTGTTGCTCCTTATTTATATTACAAGCCTCAAGTTGCCGGATTAAGTTTGTCAATAGATATAGGTGGTGGTTCATCAGACATAGCTGTTTTTGATGAGGCCAGTCCTAATGCAATTCTTATCTCATCGTTTAAATTTGCTGGTAACGCAATCTTTGGTGATGGCTACTCAACACAGGGCGAAAAAGGAAATTCAGATCATAACGGTTGGGTAAAAACATTCATAAAAGAAGCATCATCGGTTGCAGGAAAGGAATATGAAGGAATTCTGAAAGATATTCTTTCAAGGAAAGATTCAGCCGACTTCAATAATTTCTTGTTTAGCCTTGAAAGCGATAAAACGAAGAATTTCAGTTATAGCAGATTAATTGAAAAGGATAAAAAACTCAAATTGTCAATTCTTGTATTTTATGGTGCTCTTGCCTATTACTCTGCTAACCTACTAAAAAAATCCGGGATAGAGGACATTCCATTATATGTACTTTTAAGCGGGACTGCAGCAAAATCTGCAATCATACTTGATTCATCATCACCTGATAATCTTGTTAATTTAGCTTCATTGTTCAAGTATATTTTCGAGAAAGTTTACCAGAAAAAAATTGACAGAGATATTACACTTAAAGTCGCACCAAATCCAAAAGAACTAACTTGCAAAGGTGCTTTAGAAAGTGGTATTACAGAAAGTGTTAATCAGAATACGATTAAATTTTGGTTAGGTGGTATTAATGGAGGTGTTTGGGGAAAAGCTTTAGATAAAGAAAAAGATGTCGAGGCAACTCCAAAATATGAGGATATATTTAAGGATAATAGCGCAAAGGAAAATATAAGCAATTCAATTAAAGATTTTTACAGAGTCCTAGATGAATATGTAGGGAAGGTTAGATTTGAAACTAAATTTTTAATTGAACAGTCAGCTTATACCAAGTTTAAAGATTTAAGGGATGGAGAAATTGAAGCTTTTCTGGAACGAGGTTTAAAGGCTTTTCACAAAAAAAATGAACGTCATGTTGAAGAAACTCTGTTCTTTTACCCATTGGTCGGTATTTTAAATAAATTAACCTATGAACTTTCAAAAATCTAATATTTTCCGCTACTTAAAAATCATTGCTATCTCTATATTCTTTCTTATAAAATGCAATTTTCTATTTGCACAGAAAGACCTTACTGATACTGCAAAGACTTATGAATATTGGACAAAAAGAGGTGTTATTGAAATTGTTTATGCTTACATGAACGATTATATTACCACCGTTACGGACTCTTCGTTACCCAAGGAAAAGATAAAAGATTGTACTAAAGAAAAGAATGGTTTAAACGAATATGAAAAGAAGTTTATCACACCTTTGGAGAAAATAGAAATTGAAGAATTATCATCCAAACTTGATGAAGTTTCCAGTTTTCTCAAAAACAATAATTGGTCAGGTGCTGAAAAAAATGTTCTTCAACCACTTCTTATTTATCTTAGAGAGAAAAATAAACTGGATAATGATTTCTTTTCAACATTAAAGCCAGCAGGAAATGAAAAAAGCACTGTTATTCCAGGATATTCCAATAAAATGATTAACTGGAATAGAACTGTTAGTAGGATTATTTCGGATTATAATGAAGATTTAAAGAAACTAAAACCTAAGCTAAAAGAGGAAGAAACAAAATCCGGCACTTCAAATCCGACCATTGCTCCAGTAAGTGGCGGAGCCTCAAATCAAGCTGTTGCTGAAGGTCAAAATTGGAAATTTGTTCTATTAATAGGTTTCTTATCTTTTCTAATTGGAATGTTCATCACATTTTTTATTATCAAATCAAGAATTTACTATTTGCTTGATGATGATAAAGACACTTATAAGAATAGTGTCCAACGCGGTTTGTTTTCATTTCTCTCTATGGTAAGTCTATTGAAAAAAAGAAAAGATGAGTATAAAAATAGAGTTACCGAGCTTTTGAATAAAATTGAGAAATTAGAAAAAAAACCAAAATCTGAAAATGATACTACCTCTAAAACCAACATAGATAATGTTGATAATGAACAATTAGCAGTAAATACAGACGATTCAACTAAATCTATTGAATGGATTATATCAAAAGAGGCTGGTAATAAATCAATATATTATTTTAGTATTCCTGAAAATGATGGAAGATTTATTATTGAAAAAGGTGAACAAACCAATGATGGTTCAAAATATTACAAAATTGTCAGCAAAACCAGTTCAGATGAAGGTGATTTATTCTATATAAGCGGCACACAGGACAAAAGGGCTATAAACCGACTTGACTCCTATTTAAAACCAGTCTGTGATATTGATAACATTATTAATGCTGAAAATGCTTCAAAAATTGAAGTGCTTAAAAACGGCAAAGTAATCAAGATTGCTGACAGTTGGGTAATTGACACAAACCATAAAGTAAAAATTAAACTTGTATAAATATGATTATGCTTCAGGTTCCAACAGATTCTTTAAATAATGCTACATCTGTTATCAGTACTGGTCACAATTTCTGGTTCTATTTTGAAGTAATCCTCATTATTTGTGTAATTATTTATCAATTTATTCATTCAAGAAAGGTCTTTCTAAGTATTGAGGAATTAAAGGGGATTTTTAACAATCGTATTATTATTAAGAATGGGTTTATTGATAAAACCAACTTAAGAAAAAAAGACAAATCCCTTGAAGATATTGTTTTCATAGAAGAAGGTGATGAAAATGCTGATGACTTGTTTTCTGATCAGAAAATTGTTAAGATTTCAATAGCAGAAACAACAGGTAAAGGAATTATTAAGCGGATTTGTGACGACATAAACAATTATTTACTTAACAATTATGGTGCAACCGTCAATTTCAGTATAATTAAGGATGTTGTAGATAGAGAGGTAGATATAAAAGATGAAGAAATTTCCCATTCAATACCCACCCCCTTATATCTTGGACTTGCAGCAACGATGATTGGGATAATCTTTGGATTATTTTCAATGCCTGAACTAAATGGCGACCATTTTTCTAAAGGTATTGATGCTTTAATTAATGGAGTTAAACTTGCCATGTTTGGAAGTCTTTCCGGATTAGCCTGTACTACTATTTTATCTTCATTTTTCTATAAGAATGCAAAGAAACAAGTTCTTAATGCAAAGAACAAACAAATTTCGTATTTACAGGCAATGTTACTTCCAGAGCTTTTAAAAGCTGAAGAATCTGGAATTTCGGGACTTAAAGCAAGCATTGACAGATTTGCAAGGGATACAACTGGAATGGCAACAATCCTTTATAATACAACTTTAAAAACTGAATCGAACCTTAAAATACAGAATGAGATCATTGTAACCCAGAAAGAAATAATTCAGAAGATTGAAAGCATTGGCGTAACAAGAGTTTCGAAAGCAAATCTGGACTTACTGGATAAACTGGAGAAAAATATTCAGTCGTTTAATCAGTTTGCAAACTATCTTGAGTTAATGGGCCGGATTTCTCTACAGTTACAGGATTTTGCATCTCGGACAGCCAATATTGACAGCATTACAAGACATATTGAATCATCACTATCAGAAAATAAGATGCTGATAGAGTTTTTATCAAGTCATTTTAATAAGATCGAAAATGCAGGGAATGCAGCCCTGAATGCCGTTGATGTTGCAGATTCTCATTTTAGAGATTCAATAGAACGTTTAAAACTCAACACGGAAAGTACACTTGAAAACTTATACAAATCCATAACGGAATCCAGTTCAAAATTTGCTGAGGCGATAGATAACCTGAATACAGAAATCCAAACAAGAACTGAAAAAATAAATCAAAATGCAGCAGACCAAGAAAGTAAGCTTTCTGAAATATATAACGAAATCGGGTTTAAACTCAAAACAATTACTGATGAACATATAGGTCAATTAAATTCATCTTTTAAGGAAGCTGTTCCGAGGTTTGATGAATTAAAACATTTAACTGAATTACCTGTCATTAGGGAGCAGTTTACGAATAATCATAATAGTAGGAAATTCATTGAGGTAGTCGAAGGGTTAAATGAATCAGTATTAAAAGTAAAAGAAAATATTAATCAACATAATTTATTAAGCAAATTATCATCGATTGAAGATGCTTTAAAAAGAAAGAAACCAGACCAACCAAAACAAACTAATGAACCCAAAGAGTCATATAAACCTATTATGGAAGAAAAGCCAGTTTCAATCTTTGAAGCAATAACCAAATTGTTTAAAAAGTAGTATTATGGAAAGTAGTTCAATTCTTAAAATTAGAGAGTATTTTATTAGTAATATACTCATATTCTTGCTTTTACCCTTACTCACCTTCTTTTTAATTTTCATTTCTTACGGAAATGAATTGCACCAGTATTTGAGCAAAAATCCGGAAATGTATTATTTATATGAATTATCAACCTTAAAAAAAACAGTAAGTCAATCAGCTATTCCTGCTCATATTTCAAGTATTGCATTTGATATGGTTATTTACTCTTATGTGCTGTTTTCAATCTGGTTGATTTTGTTCGCTTATTCTTCTTATCAAAAACTAAAACTAAGAAAGCATAATTTCTTACTAATTTTAATTGAATTTATTATACTCGCTTTCGGATATTATTTTATTTTAAGTCCTGGGTTATCTGTTTATATTCAAATAACAGGTTGGTTATTCTTTTTATTACTGGCAGTAGTGATTACTGTTTATGTTTTATTTTATAATCGAATGAAACATGAAAAAGAATAACATTTTCTGGATTAGTTATTCCGACCTGATGACAAGTTTGTTCTTTATCATGCTTGTGCTTTTTGTATTAGCGATTGGGTATTTAAAGATAAAAGACATCGAAAACCAAAGATTAATCGCAGAATTGAAAAAGTCTCAAGAAGGTTTAATTAAAGAAACAGAGAGACTTGAAAAATTATTAAACCTTGAAAAACAGTTCGAACCGTTAATAAAAGATAATAGTTTTTATTATTTGCCTGCATGTAAAAAGTTCATAGCAAAAGATTTGATGGGCATTGAAATATTTGAACCAAATCAATTTGCAATCAAGCAGGAATATATTTCTACAACTATAGATGTTGGCAATAAAATTAAAAGCTTTCTTAAAAAATTGAATAGCCAGAATCCTGAACTCTCGTATTTGTTAGTTATTGAGGGCAATATGGCTAATACCTTTGACAAACGCATTGATAAAGATGAGAACTATGGTTACCTGATAAGCTATCAGCGAGCTTTATCAGTTTACAAGCTGTGGTTAAGAAATAATATAAATTTCCGTGATTATAATGTTGAGGTCATGCTTTGCGGTAGCGGTTTTAATGGTCTATGCCGTGATGCAATTGAGGAAAATAACAAAAGGTTTTCTATTCAAATCATTCCCAAGGTTTCAAAATAAAGCAGATGAAAGGCTATAAATATTTCATAGTATTTGTTTTAACTCTAATGATAGCATCGTCATTTAATGGTTGTGGTGGTTGTTCTAAGTCTGGTCTCAAGGATAAATCAAATAGAAATTCAAGATCTTCAACTCAGTCAAATGATTTCCGCACAAGTAACTCACAAGGCAAAACCATTGTTAAAATGGAAACCGAATCGGGCGTTAAATATATTTGGATTGAAATAAATGGACTGAGATTAAAATTCATTTTTGATACTGGTGCAAGTAGTATTTGCATTTCAGCCGCTGAAGCTACTGTATTATATAGGCAGGGCACTTTGCGAAAAGAAGATATTCTCGATATTCAATATTTTCAGGATGCGACAGGTAAAGTATCAGCAGGAACAAGAATAAATTTAAGAACAGTAAAAATTGGTAATAGAGTTTTGCAAAACATTGAAGCAACAGTAATTGATAATAATGAAGCGCCTTTGTTGCTTGGACAAAGTGCATTAGAAAAATTTGGCAAGATTTCAATTGACAATAAAAACAATGTTATAATATTCGAATAATGAGAACACTGTCAATAATATGGTTTCTTCTGTTATTCATTCCTATTATTTCGTGTACTTCGAAAAGTGGAAATAATCCATCTCTAAAAAAGGGAAGTACAGTTTCTGGAAAGGTGATTTCTATTATTGATGGAGATACTTATGATGTTTTGCTTCAAGGTAAAAAAACAGTTAGAGTGCGGATGGAGGGTATTGATGCTCCAGAAAAGGGTATGCCTTTCTATCAAAAATCAAAAAAATATCTTTCAGATTTGTGTTTCGGAAGACAGATAAAAATTAAAATTACTGGTGTTGATAATCATGAACGCTTCCTTGCATACTCATTCCTTGAAGATGGGAAGGAACTTAGTCAGGAAATGATTAAAGCTGGATTAGCCTGGCATTTCAAAAAATATAATTCAGACTCAACCCTTTCAAATCTGGAAATTGAAGCCAGAAATATGAAAAAAGGTTTATGGTCTGAGAATAATCCGATGTCTCCATGGACAAATAGAAGCCTTCATAGACAAGGTATTTCGACAAAGGATTCATTTAATATTGTAGAAAATAATAGATAAAATGCCGACATACAAAGCATACACATTTGCAAGCCGCACAAGCCCAGACACAAACCAAAGCTTGCAAAAGAGTATGCTTTTCCCGACTCTGAGAAAAAACAAAAAATCTCCCCTTTCAAAGAAAAATAAAACTTTGCCGACACACAACCCGACAGACAAAAACGGAATGACAGAACTGATTGATTATTATAATGGTATGTCGCTTGACAAGAAAGAAGGCCAGCTTGTAACTTCATAGGAATTAAACGAAACACCTCACAATAAAAAAACACCCTGAGAGTCAAACTTTCAAGGTGTTTCGATATAATTCATTGTTGAACGGAACTTTCGGGAGTGAGGATTTTTAAAATTGCAATCTCTATTATGGAGATTCAATCCGGATTTTACATTTTTATCGTATGATTTATATCATATCTTTTAAAAATTTGATTCATAATTTGGTCTAAATTTGTTGTAGATTTTTAATTTTCGTATTATTATCATTATTTAAGGAATCTGTTTTTATGTTTTCTTTCGTTTTAGACAACAGTTTTTCTTCTGCAAAAAAATGCATTGCTTTTGATTTGATGATTAAAAAGTTAGATAAGCTTGTTTTCTGACTGAACGCTCTGGTGGAGCTCTTCCATTCCAACTACTAATTGTTACAAAATGACCAACTCCACAATGAGGACATGCCACAGGGTCAAATTTAAGCTTCTCTTTACTAATCTCTTGCCAACTCTT
>JAGVVH010000092.1 GCA_019135895.1 Bacteroidota bacterium
GGGCTTCAGAATGACTATGACATAGAGGAAGAAAAGATGGCTAAGAAAAATGAATTCAAAAGGATCAAAAAAGCCAAAGAACACGCAGCCTAACAGGTCGGTATATGTCATTGGTGCTCCGTGGCGCGACAATCGGGTAACTAAAGAGGAAGGCTTTGTGGCTGGCGCCACGGCCTGCCCCGGCTACCGCCGGGGACTCCCGCCTGGTGTCACGGTTTTTGCCAACGCGAGAATAAACTTTTAACAATCATAACCCTGCAGCGCACCACGAGTGCAAAAACACGCGCCACCCCGACTCGGCGCCAACAACACATTATTCGCCACTCACTCATGTTCGTGGCTCATGAGCTCGGCCGCTCCGCAGCCTCGGTTCCGCCGAAATAATATCCTATTAGCAGACAATGAAATGTTCTGAGCTATATAAGATCCTGACAAAAGACGGTTGGTACCCTGTTTCACAAAAAGGTTCGCATGTAAAACTCAAACATGGCAAGAAATCAGGCATGATCATCTTCCCAAATCATGGTAGTCAGGAGGTTGGTAAAGGGCTTGAGCGAAAGATACTTAAGGATGCAGGTTTGAAGTTGGAAATTAATAAAGGTGATGTAGATGAAAACAACGAACAAAAAGATTAAAATGATAGTGGAAAAAACAGATACTGGTTTTTCTGCCTTCTCTAAAGACTATCCTATCTATACTACTGGCAGGACAATTCCTGAATAAACAGTTCTTCCAGTACTACAAAGTAATTAACGCTAAGTTTCTCGCCAATAAGATTGGTATGAATCCAACCTTACTTTCTCAGTATGTGCAGGGTCGTAAGAAACCATCTGATGCACAAACTGAAAAAATACTGCTTGGAATTCATCAAATTGGAAAGGAACTATCAGAAATAAACCTTATACACAGGCCTTAATAAAGGGCACTGGCTATAACAGGCCGGTATATGTCATTGGCGCTCCGTGGCGCGACAATCGGGTAACTAAAGAGGAAGGCTTTGTAGCTGGCGCCACGGCCTGCCCCGGCTACCGCCGGGGACTCCCGCCTGGTGTCACGGCTTTTGCCAACGCGAGAATAAACAAATAACAATCATAGCCCTGCAGCGCATCACGAGTGCAAAAACACGCGCCACCCCGACTCGGCGCCAACAACACATTATTCGCCACTCACTCATGTTCGTGGCTCATGAGCTCGGCCGCTCCGCAGCCTCGGTTCCGCCGAAGATGGAGACAAATCGTGATATATTAGAACTTATTAAAGCAACAGCATGCAAATACCTGCCTGATGCCGAGGTTATGCTATTCGGTTCTCACGCAAGAAAAGAAGCTATTTTTGATAGTGATTTTGATGTTCTTATTGTGACTTCATCAGACCTGACTCCCAAACAAAAACTGCCACTCAGGACAAATATCAGAAAAGACTTGCTTAAAGAAGGTATAAGATCAGACATCCTTATCCAAAGCAAAAAAGAGGTCAGGCAAAAGAGGAAGTTACCTGGGCATATTATTAAGAATATTCTCAATGAAGCAATCCTCCTATGACCAGGGATAAGGCTGAATATATAAAGAATTGGCTATTCAGGGCAAATGAAGATATTGCAGTAATAAAAAGCCTTGTAAATGACGGTGCTGAATTTTACACTAGCAGCATCTGTTTTCATGCTCAGCAAGCATCCGAAAAGTTCCTTAAGGCATTCCTGGCTTATCATGATGTAGACTTTCCAAGAACACATGATCTGGACTTCCTACTTCTCGAATGTCAGAAAATAAACAAAGAGGCCTTTCAGATAGATTTTAAAAGCCTGACTGACTTTGGAGTAAGTGTTAGATATCCTGACGACTTTTACATCCCAGATGAAGAAGAAGCTTTGGAGTATCGTGACACTGCTATCTCGGTTAAAGAAATCGTCGAAAGATTAATCAAATAAACAGCACTGCCTCTAACAGGTCGGTATATTTCATTTGCTTGTCATGGTTTTTGCTCTTAACCTATAACATGATGTAGAAAAAGATAAATTAGTTACTCCCAGCATGTTTTGTTCTCCACCGCGAAACCAAAAACCACGCCAGCCCTCCTGACGTCGGGCACGCAAACAAAACATACCGTCGGGCCGTTACCACACATTTTATGACAACTTGATTATGATACATCTTAATAAGTCCATTTCGTTTGTTATCTTAATCCTACTCTTATTCCTAACATTGCTAATTACCTTATTTGCACGTATTGACATAAGAGAAACATTAAAAACAAAATACCATAAGCATAACAATGCTCATTTAATTGATACTAAACACTTTAATATATTAACCCCAAAAAATTGGATGCATATTTCAAATGGCTATGGAGAAGAAGGAGAAGCTATAGGCTCGTTCTTAACGCCAAATGGTAGACTCAATTATGAATATGGGATGTTTGCAAATCCTTTTGATGTAGATTCTATATTTGTATATTCAGCGGACAGCTTAAAAGCAGGTAATTATGTAATTAGAATTGCTAGAAACAATAAAAATGAGACTGGGATCACGTTTTTTAATAAGAATACAATGGTATGGCCCTTTTCATTTTTCATGAGTAAGCCATGTACAAAAAATCTATCTCAATTAATATCTGCAATTGAATACATGACGTTTAAAGATTCCAAATCTATCAATTAAAAAATGTGTGGTAACAGGTCGGTATATGTCATTGGCGCTCCGTGGCGCGACAATCGGGTAACTAAAGAGGCAGTTCCGTGGCTGGCGCCACGGTCCGCCCCGGCTCCCCGCCGGGGACTCCCGCATGGTGTCACGGTTTTTGCCAACGCGAGAATAAACTAATAACAATCATAACCCTACATCGCATCACGAGTGCAAAAACACGCGCCACCACGACTCGGCGCCAACAACACATTATTCGCCACTCACTCATGTTCGTGGCTCATGAGCTCGGCTGCTCCGCAGCCTCGGTTCCGCCGAACGTTGTAGCCAATAATCCAAGCGACATGACACGATTGATAATATGTTTCATATTTGTTCTGATTAATGTTAGCTGTTCTAAATATTTTGTGACAGTTGAACAACATAATCCATATAAGCTTAGGAATAGAATTAACCTTCATCAAAAAAGTGATAATGAAAGATTTCAAATTATTGATGACTGCAAAAAAAATTGGAGATTTAGAACCTTAACTGACACATTAGAAATAAGAGTAATTCAATATTTGCCTGCATATAGGCACTCGCTAAATAATTTACCTGCAATGATAATTGGAAATAATAATTCCGATACATTGAGAATCCTAGTCTATGATTTTTTTGAGAAAATTGACAAAGGGAAGCATATTACAATTATCCCAGATTTGTCGACCACAAAAATGTTAAAGTCAAGCGATGAGTTTTTTGAAGCGACTTTACTTATGAATCGTACACAGACTCATTTATCAAAGAAAAAAGATGAGGATAGTTATTATTGTAATATTAAAGACACATATTTTGGAAAAGTAAAATTATAAATAACAGATTAATAATGACTTGTAAATAAATTACTGGCTACAACAGGC
This sequence comes from Bacteroidota bacterium, assembly GCA_019135895.1. Lineage (GTDB taxonomy): Bacteria > Bacteroidota > Bacteroidia > Bacteroidales > WCHB1-69 > JAGVVH01. Next base: position 3,542 of record JAGVVH010000092.1, read on the forward strand.
CGGTATATGTCAATGGCGCTCCGCACCGCGAGAATCTTCTGGCTTAAGAGGATAGTCCAGTGGTCGGCGGTGTGGCCCGCCCCGGCTGCCGCCGGGGATCCCCTGGTGGTGTCACGGTTTTTGCCAACGCGAGAATAAACAAATAACAATCATAGCCCTGCATCGCACCACGAGTGCAAAAACACGTGCCACCCCGACTCGGCGCCAACAACACATTATTCGCCACTCACTCATGTTCGTGGCTCATGAGCTCGGCCTTCAATTATTACTAATGCTCGCTATTCTCCCGATAGCGTCTCTTTACTCCCAAAAGAACGATGAATATGCCACGATAACAATTGTTGAACAAATGCCCATTTTCAAAAATGGCAACTCTGAAGATTTTCCACTTTGGCTTTACACTAACTTAAAGTATCCACAATCAGCAATAAATGATTCGATATCAGGAAAAGTAATTGCTCGATTTAAAATAGATACTCTGGGAATGGTTAGTGAAATAGAGATTGTTCGTGGTGTCCGTGATGATCTGGACCAAGAGTCTATCAGAGTATTAAGTACCTCTCCTAACTGGATTCCAGCTAGACAAGGTCATAGGAGTGTAAGCATATCTTACAGTGTACCGATAATCTTTGATATTAATGACCAATTCTTCATTAAAAGAATCAAATCGTTATCAAAAAATGCTAGGAAATCCAAAAAAGCGCACAACCACTAACAGGTCGGTATATGTCATTGGCGCTCCGTTGCGCGACAATCGGGTAACTAAAGAGGAAGGCTTTGTGGCTGGCGCCACGGCCCGCCCCGGCTGCCGCCGGGGATCCCCTTCTGGTGTCACGGTTTTTGCCAACGCGAGAATAAACTATTAACAATCATAACACTTCAGCGCACCACGAGTGCAAAAACACACGCCACCCCGAAGCGGCGCCAACAACACATTATTCGCCACTCACTCATGTTCGTGGCTCATGAGCTCGGCCGCTCCGCTGCCTCGGTTCCGCCGAACGTTAGCTGCAAGCGGAAGTCACGTAATATTATTCCTATATATATTACGTATATTAAAATAATTACGTATAATTGCAGTAAGTAAATTACGTAGAGATGAACACAAAACTTACACTCAATGTAGACAGCGTATTAGTCCAGAAGGCTAAGTCGTACGCAAAAGATAAAGGGCGGAGCCTTTCTGACCTGGGAATTATCAGATCAACTGACCAATAAATACCTCTAAAATGGAAAATGTATTTATTGACACAGATGTCATCGTTGACTTTCTCACTGACAGAAAGCCCTTTTCACTTGAATCTGCAAAAATATTTTCATTAATAGATCAGAAGAAAATCAGGGGTTGTGTTTCGGCACTCTCATTCAGCAACCTCTATTATGTTCTCAAGAAATTTGGACCTCACAAAAAAGTGATTAGCAGCCTTCAGGAATTATCCGAACTGGTTGATATTTTGAAAGTTGATAGTAACACAATAAAGTCTGCTCTTATCTCAGATTTTAAAGACTTTGAGGATTCCATTCAATATTTTGCAGCTCAAGAACATAAAAAGATAGGAACATAAAAAGATAGACAGTATAATCACAAGAAATATTAAAGACTACAAGGATAGTTCTCTGCCAGTAATGACACCTGAATTGTTCCTGGTCACATTTGAAAACACCGCCAGCAGCTAACAGGTCGGTATATTTCATATGCTTGCCATACGGTAATTATAACAAAAGAAAAAATTGTATTTTTAACAAAAACATCAAATAAAAACAAACATATCTATTAACGCGCACGGCATTTACCGCAGAACGTTATGGTGCATTACACAAAGGCACCAAATTTGTCGCAAATAAAAAATATCTGACCATGAAACATTTAGCTCTAATTCTATTATTTGTCCTGAGTATTTCATTTTATGCATGTGACAAGAATGATACTAATCAAAATTTCCAATTTGAAGCAAAAGTTCTTGGGAGAAACACTGATTGTGGATTGTATGCAATTCAGATTACAAAAAATATACAGAATGCCAATGTAATAGCCGGGACTAATTCCAATGATATTTTTATAGCAAAAAACCTCCCCATTAATCTTCAAGTTGAGGGATTATCAATTAATCTCAACATAAGAAAGATTCAAGATTCTGAATTGGGTGTCTGCACAGCGTTGGGACCAAGTTACCCATGGATCTATGTTTTAGAAGCTGAAGAAAATATAAAATAACGGACCATAACAAACGGTATAGGTCATCATGACTGTCTTTTATATCGCTCTGAGCCTTGTACCCTTAAAATACATTACTGCTTATCCCAGGAAATCGACTTAACCCGCCTCGCCACATACCGTCAACCGTTAGCTGCAATATTAATAGACGGCATCAGTAAAAGAATATGATTAACAATAAATAAAATAACTGAAGATTACAATTATGATACAAAAGACAAGAAAAATAAAATTCATTTTGATAACATTTTTTATGTTTTATGTGGTTAATTCATTTGGGCAGTACCATACTGGATTCATAGTAAACAATTATGGGGACACCTTAAAATGTGATATTTTCTTGCCGAATTATTTAAATGGACAAATTAATTATTCGACATTAACAAAAAGAGTCACGACAAAGACAAAATCAGGTATAATTCAATATAAGCCAACCGATATTATTATTGCAGAGATACAGTTGGCAAACAACGAGAAACTTAGATTTGCGTCTATCCCCGAGGATAAAAAACATTTTTTTCAAGAAAATGAAATTGGGAAATTGTCATATTTCACTTTACACATTAGTAGCTCAGGATTTGCTGCACCGATTTTAAGAAAAAATGGTAAGCTGACTTATTTGAATGTGGTGAATAAGAAGAAAAGAGTCGAAAATCTGATTGCCGATTATCCAGAACTTTGCAATGACTGGATAAGTGACAAATATGACTTTACTGAACTTAGAAAGGTAGTTAAGTTATACAATGAACATTTTGAAGAAAGAAAATAAATCAGCTAACAAACAATATAAAACAGTTGGGGTTCAGTAGTTTGCGGTGGTTGAGTTCCCGTTTAGGCATACTTGTTGGAGGACAAGTTCGCTGCCCGCAAACCCAACCGTTTCATATTGCCAACCGTTAGCAAACATGGAAAAAGAAAAATTCACCTAAAAAGTAAAAAAATGAAAACAATTGCGATTATTCTTTTTACAATTCTTTCATCAATCAGTTCATTGATGGGACAAATTGACAATATTACTTGGGATTATCCATTAAGACCAGGGGTTAAAGCATGGGAAGATATTGAATCCTATGATGACAGGTTAAAGGCA
>JAGVVH010000124.1 GCA_019135895.1 Bacteroidota bacterium
TGGATATCTCTCTGGAAAGTACGTTTTGACACGCGGAAGTCGTACCCCTGAAGTTCCGATTCCAAAGCCAGGTAATCCGAGATTTCCTCAAAAGAGGCAGGATGTTTTCTGAGTTTCTTGATTATAAGGTTGTACCGGGCAATTGATTCTCTCTTTGACATGTCATTATCCTTTTGTGAAACCTATTAAGTTCCCGTTATTCTTTGAAAGTAGTTCTGTTTTACAATAATCGACAATATTATTGAAATCGACGGATAATCCATAAACGATCTCATGGATTTCTTTCTTTCTCACAATATTGTTAATCTGGCCTCCCGAAAAATCAAATTGGGTTGCCAAGGCTTCACATTCCGTTTTGGAAAGATTGGGCAGTTTAGAGTTCCAGATTTTTGCCTTTACCGCCATGTCGGGTTTTTGAAACTCGACCTTAAATAAAAAGCGTCTTTCAAATGCAGGATCCAGATTGCTCACAAGGTTGGTGGTGGCAAATAATATTCCTTCGAAGTTCTCGAGCTCTTCCAGTATGATGTTTTGAATGGCGTTCTCTGTCTGCCCCACGTTGGAATTACCGATATCGCGGCGTTTTGAAATAACAGCATCGGCCTCGTTAAAAAGCAGGACCGGCGTGCGTTCACAGTTTTTTGAACAGGCTCTGTAATCGGTGAAGACCCGTTTTACGATTTTCTCACTTTCCCCAAACCATTTGGATTTTAACTGACTCATGTCCACTTTGAATATTTCCCTGCCGGTATCTTTGGCAAACTGATAGACGGTCTCTGTTTTACCGGTGCCCGGCAATCCGTGGAACAATATGGTGATCCCTTTGGGCATACCTTTTTTTTGTAACCTTGTCTGAGTCTCCGCAAAGTGCTCTTCCTGCATGAGTGCTTTCAGAAATTCCAACTGCCTGTGCTCCGTTTCATTAAAAAAAAGAGCCACCGGGCTAATTTTTGCAGGGTCAATAGTATCCCGGCTTTTCTTATGCAGGAACAGTGGGATATCCGATTCCTGAAGCAGGGTCAAAGAATAATCGGTAAGTTTCAGCGCTGCATCGTTCAGGAATTCGCCTTCTGTGTTTTCTACCAGATTTTTGTAGATGAGCGCATTGTTTTTTTTCAGGATTGCATGGAGATATCCTATCCTTTGTGCCGTGTTATCAAAAATACCCCGCAAGGCACGCTCAAGATCGATTTTGTCATCGCCAGTAATCGTTTTCCAGATCACATACAGGTAAATGGTCAGGTCTTCCATGTCAAGATTTAGTTCATCGATCCTTTTGATCAGAGGGTAGTACAGCGACGAGTGGAAGAGACGCTCAGTCTCCACAAACAGATCGATGGAAGATATTTCCTCCTCGTCCCGTTGCACTCCTAGCAAATAAAAAGCTTCCAGAACCTCCAGCTGGTTCTTCGGTTTCTCTTTTTCGAGAGACGGCATGGGCTCGTTTTTCATGATCGCCTCCAGTATTTTTTGATTGAGGATAATGTCCACGGTGGAAGATAACATAATCAAACCTTTTTCTGAAGTGTCCTGTTTTTGAATGATCTCTTTGGTGAACAGGTCCTCCATTTCGTCGCCGTATTCCAGAAATTTCATTGGGTTGCAACCCAGGTATTTGATCAGGGCCTGCAGATTGCTGCAGGATTGGTCGTAATTGAGGGCAAAGACCAAAGCCACTATCAGTGATTGTTTTGAGGAGGTGTGAAAGTAATCGGATATTACGTTCAGTTCTCTGGCGGCTTGTTTAAAAAAAGCTTCTTCGAGCTTACATTCTTTGGCCTGTTCATAGACCTTTCCAATGCATTTCAATAATCGTTGTTTACTGTTTTGTTTCATATTACAATTTAAGTATGTAATTCATCGGAATTCCTGAGAGATCGGGCTCGGGCCGTCGGATCCGGTGATGGGTGACACAACTAAAAGTAATTGTGTCTATGTCAAGGAACGTGAGATGATTTTTTGGCTCCCTGATCTCTTATTCCGGCGCAAAGATATGGCCTAGATGCGACAAGATGTGTCGCAGTACACACGATCTGATTTTTTTTGAATGCCGAGGCGAGAGGTCCCCTCAGATGCAAATTTTTAGGGAATGCGACACAGTTTGGCGTGCTGAGCGACTAAATTTGTATAGTATTAACTACAATTCTTCATCGAAAAGATTTGATAATGAATAAATAAGAACTAAATTTACATAACCCTTATCTATAAACACTTTAAGTGTTTTTATACCTAAAAAATGTCAATGTGTTGATCGATCGAAATGATCTATAATCTTATAAACCAATAATTTAATTTGCCTAAAATAATATGGAAGAAACTAGAAATGTATGGCGTGTTGGCTCGTCATGGGGAGGATCGCCAATATATGAGGTATTCAAGAAATGTCAAGTCGTTTTTTTTGGAAATGATTCAGGTTGTCTTGGGCATTATAGGGATGCGAAGGCTGGCGATTTATTGGCAATCTCAGCGCCTAACTCAAAGGAGGTAAATGCTATAGCAAAAATGGAAAGCAGTTTTTCATCTTTATCTGAATGGGCAAGTTCATATAAATCTCAATTAAATATATACAGGTGTAATGGAAACCTCGACAATACTTTGATATGTATGGCTACAATAATAGAGCTGAATGAATCTGATTATTACGATAGCGCTGACTACAAAAGGTTCTATAAAATGAGGGGAGATGAGCAGGAGAATACAAAGAGTCTTTGGAAAAGCTACCTTACTGAGAAAATGAATGTCTTCGAAAAAAATAG
>JAGVVH010000246.1 GCA_019135895.1 Bacteroidota bacterium
TAAGATTAAGGCAGCCATGAGTAAAGTCTTTCCCGTACCAGTTGCCATATTGAACAACAAATGCGATGGGTTTATATCTTCTTCTGCTTCTTTTACCTGCTCATATGTTAAAAAATTAATTAATGCTTCTTCCTGCCATTTAAAGAGTTCATAACGCAAATTATCGGTTATGTATTCCGGGATTTCCGGATATTGCAACCTTAGTTTAAATGCCTTTTCTGGCAGCGTTTCCCATAAATATTTATCGTCTGCCATAATTTATAATTGATAAAAGTTTTTGGTTAATGAAATATCTTCATCAGAAAGCTTAAATCGGCTATCTTCCATGTCGCTAACATTCACATAAAGCTGGTTAAGGTCTAACATGCGAGCAAAAATTTCCTTTTGTCTGTCAAGTTTTAGTTTCTTAAATTCCGGTTCATTAACAATCTTTTCTTTAAACTCCCTGACATTTACATTGTAATTGAGAAAGTATTTTTCGTAGAGTTCATCAAAAAAAGTAATAAGTTCTTCTAATGATTTGCATGACATGATTTTGTCAATTGCTTTTTGATTGTTTTTTGCAAGTTCACAGTAAACAAATGAGCCACCACCTTTCCAATTCACATCATCAAATTCTGAAACACCAGTTTTGTCTCCCTTAATTACATTTTTTAAGCGTTCAACACTGTCGTTTTTCCCGTAATCTAATTGTTCAACTCCAATATATCTTCGATTCATTTTATGTGCAACAGCTACAGTAGTTCCGCTACCTAAATGATAATCCAGAACCAATTCATTTTCATTTGTAACCATTTTTATTAACCTATAAAGAACTTTTTCAGGCTTTTTCCCATTGCTCAATTTTACACCTCCTTCGTCTGAAATAGCCCCCGTTGTTTTAATATCTTGCCAAAAATCACAAGGATTTTTAAAAATATTTGAATCTGCAAAAATTACCTGTAATCTTGGCTGTTTTGTGTTTCTATTAAAGTCAGTGATGTAAAAGAATAGTATTCCTTTATTTGACACAGCTGCTGCAATGTCTTGGTCAGGTGTGTTTTTTAATGATTTTGCAAGTTTTGCTAAACTTGATGAACCAGCTGTTTTTATTATTCGATAACTATTTTCAAAAAGCCATTCATCCAAATCATCTCCTTCAAGTTTGAGTTTTTTAATTATTTGAGATAGAGATATTTTTTTAACTTTTGAAAGTATTTTATTTGCTAATTCAGCATCCGCTGGCTCATTAATTTCTTTTGCTTCAATTTCAATTAACTCGTTTCTTTGTTTTTCTGTTAAATTCTCAAGTAAAATATTATTTTCAGAATCCCATACATTTTGACGATACTTATCAACTGTAACAAATCCTTTAAAGCTGGGCATTCTATAAATAAGAATATACTCCTTTAGTTTTGGGAATCTCCCCTTTGCATGGTTCATTTTTACACCACTTGCTTCGCTCATTTTGACAGCCACATTATTTAAAAAATTCTTTCTTTTAAAAATGCTATCCATTAATAGTTTTAAATATGCATTTTCATTATCATCACACTGTATTGCTATTAAGCCTTCTGGATGCAATAATTTCTTAGCCTCTTCAAGTCGGTTTTTCATAAATGTTAACCATGCAGAATGATTAAATTTATCATTGTATTTAAATTCATCATTTCCAGTATTATACGGTGGGTCAATATAAATCAGTTTTACTTTTCCTTGAAACTGTTCTTGTAAAGAATGCAAAGCCAAAAGATTATTCCCTTTGATTATAAGGTTATCTGTAATTTTACCTTTTTCATTACGGTTGAAAGAAGTAATTTTTTCTTCTCCTTTTTCCGTGTATCGCTTAATGTTGGTAAATGCTTTTGGTTCTGTTAAGCGGTCAATTTCATCTTTGGCAAGTATTTGGTTAAAGAAAATCTCTTTACGTTTTGCTTCTTTTTCAATGTAATCTTGTTCGTTTTCGTCATATTCAAAGTATGTATCAGTGCCCTCTTCTGTGCTTTGTCCACCTTCCAACACACAGTCTTTGTAAGGAAAATCTAAAACTACATCGTCAATATCTTTAAGGAATTTACCTCCGGTGCTTAATCCAATCCGGTTGGCATATTGTGTATATGAGTTGTCAATTTTATTTTCGTCAAGGAAGAATTTAAAGTCATTTTGCTTAAAAACATAAACGTCCTTTACTTTCAGAAAAAACTTTTCTCTCGTTGCTTCCTCATTGAGCAAAAGTTCAATTAGTCCTTCGTCTAGACTGCTGGCATATTCATGTATCCGGTTTCCATTGAGTTCTTCACTATCATCAACCAGTCTTTTATCCTTTTTCAGGATATTTTCAAGGACGCTTTTAAAATTATCAGTCATATTTTTGTCTCTAATTTTTTAAGTCTCAAATTTACAATTTACATTTCAGTATTCCTGTGTGCGCTGGCAAAAATTGCACTCTCTGGCAAGCTTTGGTTTGAGCATCGGCTCGTGGGGCTTGCCAATGTGTGCAATGCGGGTCGGCTATTCCAATTTTTACCAAGTTTTTCAATATGCACGGTCTTTTTTTAGCATGGCACACAACGTTCGGCGGTATGTGTTGTTGGCGCCGCTTCGCGGTGGCGCGTGTTTTTGCACTCGTGATGCGCTGCAGGGTTATGATTGTTACTAGTTTATTCTCGCGTTGGCAAAAACCGTGACACCATGAGGGAGTCCCCGGCGGCAGCCGGGGCGGGCCGTGGCGCCAGCCACGAAGCCTTCCTCTTTAGTTACCCGATTGT
>JAGVVH010000488.1 GCA_019135895.1 Bacteroidota bacterium
TTGCCGCCATGGAGTACGCTGCAATATATTTCACTGCCCAAAATTGCAGATGGAGTGTATCAGTGCACCATCACAAGCAACAACCAACGGGTAAATAAAAAGTTGGTGGTGGTGGAGTAAGAAATCAATTTAAAAGATAACATCAAACTTTTTTATAAATAATTCACATCGCTCGCACTCACCCCTTACCCCTGAAGGGGTGACAACGCACAACATATTTGAAGTGCGTCTGCGCCCTTTAGAGCTACGGGTGCGTGGAGGAAATGAAGCACCTAACACCCGGCAGGTTATCGAAGATTCCTGCTGGGTTGCTCATCATATTTGAAGCGTGTCTACGCCCTTTAGGGTTACGGGTGCGTGGAGGAAATGTAGGCGATCTTAATTTTTTGTTTTAAACTTTTTTGGGTAAGTCACACAAAGAATTTTTACTATAACACAAACACCATTTCTGTTTTATGGTAATTAACAGTACTTTCGTAAGTAGTAAATGAGCCTTCTAAAAATGAAATATTTCATTGCCTTAAAAAGTATAATCAAACTGCTTGTGCTGTTGTTGGTTTTTAGTTGGAATCAAGTGTCTGCACAAGGGAAAAACTCAGTTTATCTGCTTGGTTATAATGCAAAAGCAAGAATGACTTTTACAAGTACAACTTATTCAATTATTCCTGAATCTCGTCAAATCCCTTTTGAAGATACCCAAGGAAATATTTCTGATGAGAACGGGAATATTTTAATGAGCAGTAATGGCGTATATATTGCCGATGCCACCGGTGACACAATGCTTAATGGAGGGGGGCTTAACCCGGGATGGGCTGTGAATAATTTTCCGGGAGGATTACCACAACCTAATTCAAATCTATTTTTACCCTTACCTGGCGACACAAATAAGTTTATACTTTTCCATCAAGCTGCTGATATAAATATCAACTTAGCTTGTCCGTATATCTTTTATTCCCTTATTGACATCTCGTTAAATAGTGGCTTTGGAGAAGTTGTCAGTAAAAATAATGTCGCACTTGCAGGTGCTTTTGGATGGGGATTTGCAGCATGTAAGCATGGTAATGGTAGAGATTGGTGGGTTACTGCAATGGCTGATTTAGGTAATGGGATACATGTCTTCCTTGTTACACCTGACACTGTTCAGTACATGGGTTTACAAACTTTTCCAATAACAGGTTTCCAATGGGGATATGCTGGGCAACCAGTGTTCTCTCCAAACGGTGAAAAGTTTGCTTTTGGAGGAAGTTATGGAATAAATGGAATGAATTATTTATCCTGCATTTCATTATTTTCATTTGACAGATGCAACGGATTATTCACATTGGATAGTCTCATTGATTATTCAGATAACTACATTTCAGCAAGCTCGGCTTTTTCTTCAAATTCGCAATATCTTTATTTTGCAAGTTCTGAAAAACTTTATCAATTTAATACTGATAGTATAATAGTTAATCCTTACCAATTAGTTGCAACCAATGATGTGTTTCCTTCGCCAACCCCGCCTTTTTATACAAACTTTGCTTTAATGTATCTTGCTGCTAATGGAAAAATTTATATTTCGTCCGGAAGCAGTGTAAAACATTTACATGAAATGAATTATCCTGATAGTGCGGGCATTGCTTGCGATGTTCAACTACATAATGTTTTTACAAACTGTTTTTTTATCGGAGTCCCCAACCACCCCAACTACTACTTAGGTCGTTTGGTGGGCAGCCCATGCGATACGCTTACAGGCATACATGATTTGGCAGCGCATGATTTTCGTTTCTCCATTTCACCCAACCCCAACAACGGTAATTTTAGAATCATGTATCTGTTGCCACAAAACAAAAGCGGCACGTTGCAGATATTTAATATAACAGGAAAAGAAATTTACCACCAAAACTTGCCGCCATGGAGTACACTGCAATATATTTCATTGCCCAAAATTGCAGATGGAGTGTATCAGTGCACCATCACAAGCAACAACCAAAGGGTAAATAAAAAGTTGGTGGTGGTGAGGGAGTAGAGACTAAAAAGGGAGTGTGTAAAATAATTTTTAGTAAATTTAGGCTCACCAAATTAATTGAATACCGTTGTGCGAGTTCGCAAGAATTAATCTCAAAGAATGTACGATATTACACCGACACCACCTTTGCCGACTCAACTTATTCTGGCGGGGGAACACTTGGAGCAATGAGCATCTATGTAGCAGGACGATATTATGTAAACGGAGCGCTTACGCTGAACAACTGCATGGTGTATGTGAAAGCAGGCGGACAGATAACCGTGCAAGGCGGAGGTAATAAATGGAGTATTATTGCAGGATGGGGGAGTGTTAAAAGTGGCAAACAGTTATTTTTATGATAACATTATAGGTATAAATGCACAACCGGAACTGACACTTACAGATGTTTACGGGCAGGCTCAATTGTATGTAACGGGTACGGCATTTGCGCCATTGAGCGGATTTAAGAAAGACTATCAGCAGCAGAGTGCTCATGGCACAGTACCACTGAGTGGGATATGGCTCAACAAAATGTATTGCACCATTGGCGACAGCCTTATGCAGGAAAATAATTTCAGTAAGATGGTGTATGGCATTTACAGCCAAAACAGTCATCTTACACTCACGAACAGCCGTTTTACAAACATACATAATCATGCAAGTTGGGTTGCTAAGGCAAAGGGAACAGCAGTAGTAAGCTGGGGCAACAAATGGAACAGTCTGTCATCACTTACCATGCGACCGGCAACGGGCACAGGAAGTACCGTAACCCAATGCGACCGCGGGATATATGCCACCTGGAGTGATAATGATGTGAGCAAGGTAGAGATGTCGCAGGTGCTTACGGGAATTTACAGTGCCAATGGCAAAGGCCTCAAAGGGATATATAACGCCAACAGCATTTACGCAGTAAAATATGGAATATGGCTTGCCCGCAATGAAGGAGCCAAGTCAAACACGGTAACAGAAAACAACATCTATATGCAGGGCAGCAGCAAAGGCATAGCCATATTACTGGATGAATGGAATAATGCAATGAGTGCACAATATATGATTACGGGCAATCTGATAGAACTGCGGTCAGCGGCAGCAGGCATTGTGAGCAGTTATGCGTTGCATCCCAATATACATTACAACAACATCTATCAATATGCTACAGGCAGCAGCCTTCCTCACACTACAGGCATATCCTTGCAGGGCAGCGATACGGCATCGGTAAGTTGCAATTATATAATATCGGATTACCCTGCCGACAGCAATTTTGTATCCATAGGCATAGAGGTTGCGCAGAGCAAGCAATTTACACTCAACTGCAACACCATAAAATATGAAAACTGCGGAGTATATATGGGAGGCGACTGCCAGATGAAAAATACATACCGAAGCAATCAGGTGGACAGTTGCGACATGGGATTGTATCTGAACAATGCTGCCATCATAGGCCAGCAATTTCATAAAGGAAACCGGTGGTTGAATGTGCTCAATAAAGTAAATGCAACCAATGTGGGGAGTCCAATTTTATCACCAATAGTAGTTCATACCAATGTAAATACCATCTGGCATCCGCTGAACATAAGTCCTAACGGTCCCTGGTTCATTCCTAAATCAGGCACACCGGAACAATGCGGCACCGACTGTTATGCAGCCTTTACAAGTGGCGAAGATACGTTGCTGCTGCACAACATTGCCAGAGGCGACAGCCTGTCAACAGGTTTTGTGGACGAAACCAAAAACATTGCCCAACAGAATTTATATGATTTGCTCGATTTAAATGATACGCTCAGATACAGCGACAGTGTGCTTACGGATTTTTATGATAGTAATCAATTGTCCACAACGGGCAAACTCAACACCGTAAAAGATTACATCAAAGCGGCATCATCGGTCAGCAGTTATTTCAGCGAGTTACTGCACCTCAACGATAGCCTGATGGTGCAGACAAAGGACAGCATATCATTGGCTGACAGTTTGCTGCATACCGACAGTTTACTTTATGGCGGAATAAAAGAGCAATTGCTTGTGAAGCTAAACACTTTGATGCTAAATGAAAAAACACTGCAGGAGCAGATTGAAGCCATACAGCAAGGCGAATGGAATAACAGCAAAATAGAAAACAGCAATATACAGCCGTTGTGGCCACCTGAAGTAAACAGGAAGAAGATGAATGAACTGATAGCTTTGGTTGCGGAAACGGGAGAAGACAGTATTCAGAACTACAGCAGCGATTTATATTCCATAGCTATGCAATGCCCTTACAGCGGAGGCGTATCGGTTTATCAGGCACGTAACATGCTTCGGTTTATCAACGACAGTATGGAGTATGACGATGGCATAGCGTGCCTGCAACAAGGTATTTACCGAATGGGTAAAGCTATGGGAAGGATTGAAAATTACAATGCCATAGACTTTGATTTGATACCCAATCCTGCCGATGGCAAAACCGAAGTAAGAATATTGACACCGGTTGACGGATTGACGAAGTTGACACTGCGCACCATGTTAGGGCAGATAATGGAGGAATGGAAACTGGACGGACAGCAGCAGTACACTATTTTCACGAACAAATATCTGCAAGGAGTATATATGATAGAGCTGAAGAGTGAAAACGGAGAAGGCAGGTTTAAAAAACTTATCATAGTGCGATGAAAAAGTATATTTTATTATTGATATGTGTTTGCATCTATAACTTGAGTACAGGGCAAGGCTATAATCACAATTGGCTATTAGGTTATGATAATGCAGGGATTCCACCTTACACATCTGTAGGTAAAGCATTTGCTGAGATAGACTCTTTAAATATTAATATTTTTTCACAATCACGAAAAATGCCTTTCATGTCCTCACAAGCCAACATATCCGACAGTGCGGGCAACTTATTGTTTTATACCAATGGCTGCTGGATTGCCAATGCCACTGGCGATACCATGATGAATGGCGACAGCCTCAATCCCGGTAACTTTTCAGATGGTTATTG
>JAGVVH010000265.1 GCA_019135895.1 Bacteroidota bacterium
GAACTTGAGCAAAAACATACTTCCCGCTATTCATAACCTTGTGATTTCTCACAAAGCTATTGCACAAATCAAATCAAAAAATCAAAGAACGTTTATAATTAAATAAATATCAATTGTTTACAGATATATCTAAAAAATTAACGCATCACCAATGTTCCGAAATAAAGAATCACTTGGCCTTGCAAAGGAGAGCCAGAAGCATTGCCTTCGTAATCAATAAATTTTACCCTTCCCTCTAAAAAGCATATTGCATTGCAAGCTCGTAATAATCTTTGTAGCCATTTGGTCTCTGTTGCATTATTGACCAGTATGCATGCTGAGTTAATTTTGGGTAATTCCTGAAGAAATTTATCTGAAAATTGAGTGATTAATGGCTGAGAATATGGTGGATTCATCCAAATATTACCATGCCAAGAATGAATTAAGCTTGAATCTTGTTCAGTATATATTTTTTGCGCTTTTACTCTTTGATTTGCCCGGTCACAGGAAGCAGGGTCTAAATCAATTGAACCCATGGTCATTCTTGCTGATTCAATAATGTTGGAAGGGGTAAACCATTCATTTTCTCCCGAATTTTGGTTAACATGGGTATTTATTTTCTTATATGCTTGGTTTATTGTTATTTCCTCAGATGCTAACTGTGCCTTAATTTCATCACTTGCTCTTGCTTCGATTTTCTTTACTTTGGCAATCGTATCATGGGAAACACCAGCTTTTTTTGCAATCTTATCACGGGTCTCACCCCCCGCAGATATCTGCGTAGGGTCCAGTTTCTTCCCTGATAACATTCTTATTTTTGCTTCCTTTTTATGAATCTCTTCTAATTTCAAAGATAATTTTGACCGGTCATAACTACTTACATTTCGTCTTGCAAGCTGATTATTAATTACCCATTCTTTCGCATCCTCTTCATTTTTAAAATCTTTCTGGATTGTGGTAAATTCAATGTTGTTCTTGGTGCAAATTTCATATCTGTGATGGCCGTCAACAATTATAGAATTCCATAATACTATTGCATCTCTGCAGCCATCATTTATTATGCTTGATTCAAGGCTTTGATATTCATCTGATGTTAAGGCAGGTATTAGGTTGCTGAACTTGGGGTTTATTACTACTTCTACATTCATTTCTCTGGTCTTCCATTAGGATCTTCTTTTTATTTTTTGCTTTTTTCATAAATACTGATGTGTTTCGGAAAAGACCGGATTGGAACAAAATATTTACAATTTTCACCCTGCAGTTTCGCAGTTGTGTAAGATTATATACTGAAAAATAAGGGAGTAGTAGGTCTGAGTATACTTCCTGGGATGAATGGGATCAGAAATAAGGACGAAATCAGATTCAATACAGATCTGAGTTCCTGTATGACAAAGCCTGAAAATTTATATGTTCTAAAACTCGATTTATGAGTACCTTAATAAGATTTTACAATCCTTAATACATTCATTAGCAATGTATTAATCTTTATTGATACTGATTAAATAGTAGGCCCAATTGCTTGAAATTAAGAATGATATTCAAAGCATCACATTTAGATATTATAGAAAAAGGGATCCCACACGGATAGTATCAACCCTTCGATTCTGTTTTTCTGGGGAACGAATGAAGTCCGTAATACAAATAATCACACGGAAAATTAAAGTCCCTTAAAGAAGTCGTACAGGTTCTTAATCTCTGGATGAGCCTTCAAGACTTTCAACAGGGTAGTCATGTGGAAATTCCTACCGCACTCCAGATTTGTGTATGAGATTCTTGGGATGTCGTTTTTTGCGCAAAAACGCTCGATCGAAAGGCCAGTAGTCTTTCGGAGTTCAAGTATTTTTTGACCTATTGCGGTAAGTATTTCCTGGTCTTCCTTTGAAATTGGAGTCTTTCTCTCGTATGCCATTACTGTTTAATTCATTCGATCAAATTTCGTAATAATATCATAAATGTCATAATTATTACCACATAATTAAAAAATAACATATAATTAATACCATATAATTATGACATTTTGTTATTTTTGCCAAATGAAAAAGAAGATCAAGTTTTTCCAGGAACACTTTTGTGTTGATTATGAAACTCCTGATCGGTATTTACTTCTTATTGAAATGGAAGATGGAATACCAATCGCTGCATATGTCGTAAAAGTGCCTGAACCATTTTTACGGTGCACCTTATACCCATATGTTGTAAACTGATTTGCATTGAAAAGTGCCGAAGATGATGCAAATAATGAATATTGGATTAAAGTATGTGTTGTCTGTATCAATTTTAGGGTATACTTCAAGTTGATACACTTTTCACAGCAAAAACGCCATAAAAACGGCCAGAACGTATTAAAATTAGGGTCACGCTAAAAATGATACACATGGAAGCAATTATTTATTCAAGAGTAAGCAGCATATCTCAGGATTATGAACGGCAGCTAATCAATCTTAAAAATGTTGCCCAGGAGCAGGGATGGCATATCAGAAGAACCTTTCAGGAGAAAATTTCCGGGACCGTCAAATCCGGATCCAGAAAAGAGTTCAAATCGTTGATGGATTATATTGATAAAACTCCGGTTCAAGTGGTCATGGTTTCTGAAATCAGCCGCCTGGGCAGGAGAGTGGTCGATGTTCTGAACTTTGTGGAACTGCTTCACGAAAAAGGGATTGCACTTTATATCCAACAATTTAATATGCTCACCATGGAAAACGGCAAGGAAAATCCTGTTGCCAAAATGTTGCTGCAGATGTTGAGTATAGGTGCGGAAATG
>JAGVVH010000316.1 GCA_019135895.1 Bacteroidota bacterium
GCAAGATGTTGAGCAATTTCCTTCACAACTTCCATAACAAGTTCCCATACAAGTACCTTGACAATCTCTTGGGTCTTCTTTTTCACAACTTGTCATTGGTAATCCCAACCCAATAATGGCAATTGCTGGCAGCACGGCTTTTGCTGCTTTTTTAAAGAACTCACGCCGTGAAGTGGGTTCGTCCTCATTTTTTAGTTTTATCATAAATTAATGTATAATACTTTAGTACATGACAATTTTTTATTTTAGTCTTAAAATGTTAATAGTAAAATAGCTATGAATAATATTTTGTTATTAAAATTTTAGCACAAGTATAAAATAACTAATTGATATTCATTAATTTAGAATCAAATACGACTAATCAACTTTTATGAATACCAATTAATTTGACAAAAATAATCAATTATTTGATATCTTGGCACAATACTTAGAAAAAAATCAATTTATTGAGAATAAAGCTTATAAGTCTTTTTATTATAGCTCTATGCGAGATTAGAACTGTCTTTTTCAGTAAATTGGCAACCTCTTTCGATGCTGAGGCAAAAGCACTTTCCTGTTTGCGGAGAATTCAACGTTTTGGAAATTTGGTTCATTCGATATTAATATCTTTATGTTGGGAATTGTTTATCAGGGCGTTGCTTATCCGTTATTGTTTTCCATGTCAGATAAGAGGAGAATCCATGTTCTATCGAAAGATATATTGCATTAATAATCAAGCATGTTACCTTTCCGGAAGTAAAATTAAAGGGAGAGATGGAAAGCCGGAATTTCAGATTATTATTTCTTACAACAGCCCTGAAGAAGCTGTTGCCCAATATGAAAATCGAACGAATATCAAATACCCATTCTGCAATTTCTACAATTTGCTGACACATAGTATTGTACTCATTTTTTTATTGATAATTACATTTTTCTAACCCAAGAAAGTAAATGTTTATTGTTTATCGCTATAAATCAATATGTTATCATAACACAAAAGAAGCCTCATGGCAACTCATCTTCTTTCATTCATAGAATAAATAAACTGAATATCAATGTCTTTTTTAGATTTGAAATTATTTTTTATATCTAATAAATGTGTGCAACGATTAATAACGAGTAGATATCAAAATATATTTGCAAAATTGTCATGTACTGAAAGTATTTTTATTCTTTATTAAGATAATTCATTATTATTGCAGAAATTTTTTTTAGTACATGACAATCTTTTAATATACTTTGATAGTTAATTAAAATATATGCGTATGAAAAAAGCATTTTTATTTTTGGTAATGGTATTGATCGGTTTTTCGGTGAATGCCCAAATTACCACCTTAACTTTTTCAGGCAAAGATGCCAATAACAACTACGTCCGGTTGGATAGTGTAGTTATTAGCAATATTACAAAGAGTTGGCAGGAAACCATTTATTATCCGGATACCATTTTAGTACTTGGTGGTATCGGTATTGAAGAGTATAGAACAATTTCACGATTTGCCCTGTCACAAAACATTCCCAATCCGTTTAACGGAGTGTCTGATTTCTCTTTGCAATTGCCTGAAGACAATGCAGTAACAATTTCCGTTTATGACCTGAATGGGAGAAAAATTACAGAATTACAGCAAACTTTGTCACGTGGCATACATGTTTTCCGGGTGTTTCTTTCCGTACCGCAAACTTATTTGTTGAGTGTAGATGGTGGCACTGACCATGCTTCCGTTAAAATAATCAATACCGGCAATGCTGCTAAAAATCGCGTAGAATATCTATCCGGCGGAAATGAAATGCCCATTACATATCAATTAAAATCAGCTAAAGGGGAAACGGACAATCCGTTTGATCTCGGCGATTCAATGGAATATGTAGGATATGCCACAAACAATGGAGCGGAGATTGAAAGTGAAGTTATCAGGCAGATTCAAACCGGTTCGGAAAATTTAGAGTTGATATTCTCTTTAGTTGAGGATGGACAACCGTGCCCCGGAACTCCAACTTTAGCCGATGCCGATGGCAATACATACAATACAGTGCAAATTGGCATCCAATGCTGGATGAAAGAGAATCTGCGTGTAACTCAATATCCCACTAATACCAATATTCCGTTGGGAGATTCTACAAGTTATTCAATTGCTTACCGTTATTTTCCTGATAATGACTCAAGCAATGTATCTACTTATGGTTATTTATACAATTGGATTGCCGTGATGGGCGGTTCGGGCAGTAGTAGTGCCAACCCCAGTGGCGTTCAAGGCATTTGTCCAACCGGTTGGCACGTACCAAGCGATGCCGAATGGACACAACTCACCGACTATGTGAGCAGCCAGAGCCAATATGTATGCGGCAGTGATAGCACATTAATAGCCAAAGCGTTGGCTTCCCAAATCGGTTGGGATAATTCTAGCGGCTCTGAACTTGGCGACATGCCTTCTAATAACAATGCCACCGGTTTTTCTGCAATGCCAGCAGGTGAATACAACGGTTTTTACTTTGGCTTCTCTCGCTATGCCTTTTTTTGGACTGCTACCCAGTATGATTATTTCCTAGCCTATTACCGCAACTTATACTACCTTCGTCCTAGAGTGAAACGCTACGAGGATCATAAGGACTACGGCTTTTCTGTTCGTTGTGTCCGTGATTAAAAAAATGCGTTAGGGAATTCTAAGACATATACAAGTATTTTTTTATTTTTTTATTTTTATTTCAAATTGCTATTATTCAGACAAATAAAGTGATATCTTAGCTGCAAACCTATATAATA
>JAGVVH010000461.1 GCA_019135895.1 Bacteroidota bacterium
CAAGAAGATATGGATGGTGACGGTGTGGGAAATTTGTGTGATGATGATATTGATGGCGATGGTATTCCTAATAGTATTGACAACTGTCCTGAAACTGTCAATCCCGACCAATTAGATACGAACTGTAATGGCATTGGAGATGCCTGCGAATAAAAGAAAAAATATAAAATTGAAAAATAGTAAAATTAATAGTCATGGATAAGATTACAATCTTTAATAAGAAAAGACACAACATCAATAGGATTAGACTCTTATTTGTTGTGTTATGCCTGCTTTGTTTCAGCAATGAACTATTGCATGCACAATCGAGTTCCAATGTATTCCGAATTAATCTAATCAAAAAAGAATCTTGTAATCCGGGATATGACGGTAAATTATCCATTACATTTCCGAATGGTTCAACGAGTGATTACATAGTGACCTGGACATTACCGAATGGGAATACTTTACATAACCAATTCATTACCGGATTACACAGTGGAGTGTATACTGTTGAAGTTCGCCCCACTCTATGTCCTGATAAGGTGATTTTTCAGGGTGTCAAGATTCTGCCAAAAGAAGATGAATGCTGGATCGATGTTCAGATTGATGTATCTACAAGAGATGTCCCCTGTGGGTCTACTCCTACAGCAACATTAACTTCCAGCGCCAGCGGTGGGGTCCCACCCTACTATTACGATTGGCAAATTAAAACTGTTAGCAGTTCCGGCACCTATTACTGTAGTGTAACTGACAGTCTTGGAAATGAAGGAATTGGCATGGTTGAAGTATATCTGAAAAAGATTGAATGTGCTCAGGATCCAAATGAAATTGACGGTCCGGAAGGATATGGAAATGATAAAATGGTGGCTGTCTCCGAAAAAATGAACTACACTATTCATTTTGAAAATGACCCCGACTTTGCTACTGCACCGGCTTCACTGGTGACAATATCTTATCCTATACCTACAAACCATAACATATCTTCTTTCCGATTAGGCAATTTCGGTTTTGGAGATTTTATATTTACTGTTCCTTCAAATGCTACTTCCTATAACCAAAGACTTGATGTATCAGACTCTTTGGGAGTATGGGTGGATGTTACGGCCGGCATTGATATTGTTCAACAAAAAGCATTTTGGATTTTACAAAGTATTGACCCTGCAACAGGTTTCGAACCAGCAAGTTCTCAAATGGGATTTCTTCCTGTAAATAATGTTGAAACCGGAAATGGAGAAGGTTTTGTAAGTTTTTACATTTATGGTAATTCAAATTTAGTTACCGGAGATACGGTTTCTGCAGATGCTTCAATTGTTTTCGATGAAAATGCACCCATTGGAACAAATGTATGGAAGAATGAGTTTGACGCTGTTGCTCCTTCAAGCCACTGTGATACAATTTCTATAAACGAATCCTATCTGATATGCAATCTTGAGTTTACCTATGCAGATGACCCGGGAGGTTCAGGAGTGAAAGAAATAGAACTCTTTGTCTCTGTAAATAATGGAACTTATGCTTCAGCAGGAGTTTATAATCCTGATAGTGCTGTTACCTATAACTATATTGCCGGAAATACTTACCGTTTTGTATCAGTAGCTTCCGATAATGTTGGAAATAAAGAGACCTTTGCTACAACTCCTGATTTTATCCTCAACGAAAATGAAGCCCCAACGAATATCTGGCTTTCTCCTGCATTTTTTTATGAAAATGCAATTGCAAATACTGTTATCGGAACTTTTACTACTATTGATAATGATATTTCCTTGCCATTTACTTATCAGTTAGTTCCATCATCTGAAGGAAATAGTTTTGATAACCAATATTTTACAATCAACAACAATCAACTCTTAACCAATAGTAACTTCAACTGTGACGGTAGAGAACTATATACTGTTCATGTTCGCTCAAGTGACTTTGGAGGACTATTTTATGAAAAGAATTTTGAGATCTCTAAAATTATTACTAACCAAAATTATGTGACACCCATTTATGAAACAATTTGCCAGGGAGATACTTTTCCTTTTGGAGGAGATTTACTTACAACTGCGGGAATTTACTATGATACTTTAACTACTGTTATGGGTTGTGATAGTGTGATTGAACTGACTCTGACAGTAAACCCAAGCTATAACTTTTACGTTTCTGAAGAGATCTGTGATGATGATTTGCCATTTACCTTTTCTAACACTACTTTCCCCGTTGGTACTGTTTCCGGGACATATCCTATAATGCTTCAAACAGCAAACTATTGCGATAGTATTATTAATTTGAATCTTACCGTTAATGAACGAACCACCACAAGTATATCCTCTGCAATCTGTCATGGTCAGGTTTACAATGATTTTGGATTTGTTGCCGATAGCGGAGGTGTTTATACACAACACTTGCAAAGAGTAAATGGATGTGACAGTACAGTGATATTAAACCTGACCGAATATCCCGTTTATCATCATTATGATTCTGTAACGATTTGTGATAATGATCTTCCTTATTCCTACGGTTCACAGATTTTTCCTGTTGGGACTGTAACAGGGAATTATAATGTTGTATTGAGAACTATTGACTATTGTGATAGTATTATTCAGCTCCATCTGACAGTTAATCCTACTTATATTGATACTATTAATATAGCTATATGTGATAATGATCTTCCTTATACTTATGCTACCACTACTTTCCCAATTGGAACCGTCAGTGCATATTATCCTATCATGTTCCATACGGTTAATAATTGCGATAGCCTGATTGTATTAAATTTGTCAGTTAATCCGACATATAATCATATCGATGCTGAAGTGATATGTGATAACAATTTGCCTTATATTTATGGAGATACTATTTTCCCTGTAGGTACTGTCAGTGGTGTGTATCCGATAATGTTCAGGAGCATTCATAATTGCGACAGTCTGGTTAACTTGACTCTAACTGTTAATCCTACATACAATCATGTCGATGCCGTCACTATTTGTGACAATCTACTGCCCTATACTTACGGACCTTCCATCTTCCCCGTCGGGACAACCACCGGTCAATATCAAATACATTTCCAAAGCGTCAATGGTTGCGATAGCCTCATTACTCTAACACTTACAGTGAACCCAACTTATAATCATTCTGTTGCGATTACTATCTGCGATAACGAACTTCCTTATACTTTTGCCTCCACTACTTTCCCAATCGGGACAATTTCCGGACAACATCTCTTCCATTATTCTTCCGCAAATAATTGCGACAGTACCGTAACATTAAATCTGACTGTCAATCCAACCTACAATCACGTTGATGCTCGTTCTATTTGTATTAGTGACCTTCCTTACACTTATGGAGATACTATTTTCCCTGTAGGCACTCTCAGTGGTGTATATCCGATAATGTTCAGAAGCATTCATAATTGTGACAGTCTGATTAACTTAACTCTAACAGTAAATACCACATACAATCATGTCGATGCCCTGACTATTTGTGACAATCAATTGCCCTATACTTACGGACCCACTATCTTCTCTGTCGGGACAACCAGCGGTCAATATCCAATACATTTCCAAAGTGTCAATGGTTGTGATAGTCTCGTTACGCTAACACTAACCGTGAACCCAACTTATAACCATTCTGTTGCTGTCACTATCTGCGATAACGAACTCCCTTACACTTATGCTTCTACTCAATTTCCTATTGGAACAACAAGCGGTCAATATCCAATACATTTCCAATCAATAAATAATTGTGATAGTACTGTAACATTGAATCTGACTGTTAATTCAACTTACAATCATGTTGATGCTCGTTCTATTTGTATTAGTGAACTTCCATATATTTATGGGGATACTGTTTTCCCTGTAGGTACTGTCAGTGGTGTATATCCGATAATGTTCAGAAGCATTCATAATTGCGACAGTCTAGTCACTTTAACTCTAACTGTAAATCCAACATACAATCATGTCGATGCCCTGACTATTTGTGACAATCAACTGCCCTATACTTACGGACCTAGAATCTTCCCTGTCGGGACTATCAGTGATCAATATTCGGTACATTTCCAAAGTGTCAATGGTTGTGATAGCCTCGTTACGCTAACACTTACTGTGAACCCAACTTATCACCATTCTGTTTCAGTAACTATCTGTGATAACGAACTCCCTTACACTTATGCAACCACCACATTCCCAGTGGGAACTGTTAGCGGACAATATCCAATACATTTCCAATCAGTAAATAATTGCGACAGCATAGTAAATTTACATCTAATCGTAAATCCGACTTATCACCATTATGATGCAAGAATTATCTGCGATAACGAATTGCCTTACACTTATGCAACCACCATATTCCCAGTCGGAACTGTTAGCGGACAATATCCTATTTTGTTCCAATCTATTAATAATTGCGATAGTTTGGTCACTTTAACTCTGACTGTTAATCCGACATACAATCATACCGACGCCGTGGCCATTTGCGACAACCAACTGCCCTATACTTATGGACCGACAATCTTTCCTATCGGGACTACCAGTGGACAATATCCGATTCATTTCCAATCAGTAAACAACTGTGATAGCCTCGTTAATCTCAACCTGACTGTGAATCCAACTTATTACTTCCATAATAATTATGAGATGTGTGATAACGGAAGTTACCAATGGCAAGATACTACCCTCACGGGATTGACAGCAGGGACATATACTTTCTTTAACAACCTCCAATCTGACAACGGTTGCGACAGTATTTATGAACTTACCCTGACTGTTCATCCAACTTATCATTACACCTCAGCTCATGAGATGTGTGATAATGAAAGCTATCAATGGAGAAATACTCTTTTGACAGGCTTAACAGCTGGTGACTACACCTATTTTGACAATCTGCAATCAATTAATGGATGCGACAGCATTTATCAACTAAATCTGACCGTACATCCAACATACGTTCATAATGATGCAGTTGTCATATGCGGGAATGAATTCCCATACACATACGGAGACAGTGTATTCAATCAGGCAGGAATTTATCAAGTGATGTTTACAACTATTAATAATTGTGACAGTTTGATTAATCTTACATTATCAGCTAATCCAACTAATCTGACATTGCTGACCGACACTATTTGCCAGGGAGACGGTTACCTTGCCCATGGATTTAATATTCCATCTGACAGCACTTTAATTCCGGGAAATTTCCAGTATCATTTGGATACAGTAAATCAATTTGGTTGCGACAGTACCATATTGCTGACACTGACTATTAATCCGAATGTAGGAAGCATCGGTATTATTTCCGGAACTACTCTTATAACGGAAGCAAATGATTACTTATACAGTATTGACCCTGTTGACTATGCCACTGCTTACCAATGGAATATTAGTAATTCCTCCTGGACATTAACAAGCAATAACACCAATGCCACTCTGACTGTTTCTGTAGCCGGAAATGGCACTTTATCAGTAGTTGCAAGCAATAACTGTGGTGTCACTCCTGCTGCCACTCTTAATATCCAGTCGAATATTTCAATTACAAGCTATGATAACATTGAAGGAATGAAAGTATATCCTAATCCAACTAAGGATAATATTGAATTACTGATAGAAAACAGGAGTATTGATGTAACTGAAATCGGACTATTTGATCTTTACGGGAAGTTACTCAAAATTGTAAAGGTAAATGGGCAGATTACTCCCGTTACTCTTGGAGAATATGCAAACGGAGTTTATTTTCTTAGGGTAATGAATAGTAATTCGGTACTGGGAACTTTTAAAGTCATTAAGAATTAAACAAAAAAACAAAAAAACCTTACTCTTAAAAGAGTAAGGTTTTTTTTAATACATAACCTTGTGGAAAAAATTAAAGTAATATTATTAATCTCATTAGTTTGAAAATAAATTGCCCATTTCTTGCATGTATAATTCGATTCTATTTAAAAAAATTTATTTTAGTATCATAAATAAATATCCAGCTATTATTATTGCATTTAATTTCGATTATTGCAGAAATCAAATACTTAAAAGAATACTAATCAGCTATATGGACAGATTAATTCGATAAAAAAATATGAAAAAAAGGTTAAAAATTGGATGCACCTTACTTGTTGGCACATTATTATTATCAATAATCGGATTGTATAATGGCTATCCTTTAGTTTATTCCGATACCGGGACTTATATCAGAAGCGGCATAGAGATGATTATTCCAATGGACCGACCTATCACTTACGGGCTTTTTATCCATTTTTTCTCGCTTGGGTTCTCTTTATGGTTTGTAATTATTGTTCAGAATTTTCTAACCGCTTATGTATTGTTTGAATTTATGAAACTTTTTGATATAAAAGAAAGTAGTTTTTCGCAGTTTTATCTTTCCGTTATATTATTTCTTGTTATTTTTACGGGAATCGGGTGGTATTCAAATCAGTTGATGCCTGATTTTTTCACACCTATTGCGGCACTCACAATTTTTATCATCCTGATAAATAAGAAAATAACTATTCCTTCTCTTATTACCCTTGGTATAATTCTAGTCTATTCTCTGATTACTCATTTTTCTCATCTTATGATTGGGACAATTTTGATTATAGTTATTCTGATAATAAAGCTGATTATGAAAGAAAGGCTTATGGAAATTTCTTTCAGAAAAATTTTATTAACCGGAACAATCATTTTATCCGGATGGTTGATTTTGCCCACCATTAATTATTTGACAGACAAGGAATTTGCAATTTCAAAAGGTTCTCATGTCTTCCTGATGGCACATCTTGCCGATACCGGAATATTGGAGAAATTTCTGAAAGAAAATTGCAATAATGAAGAGTATTCAGATTGTAAATTATGTCAATATAAAGATAATCTGCCGAAGGATTTAAGTGAATTTATTTGGGTAAGCAATATTTTGGAAAATACGGGCGGTTGGGCAGGAAGTAAAAAGGAATACAATAAAATTATCAGAGGAACGCTAACACAGCCCAAGTACCTTTTAATGAATATATATCGCTCTATTACTTATGGATTTATTCAATTAACCCAAAACGAGATTGGACAAGGCTTATCAGCCTACAACGAGGGAAGTGCTCCCCATCACAATATTAACATTTATTACTATAACGAAATGAATAACTATCTCAATAGTCGCCAAAACAAATTGGATGGTATTCACTTAAAACATGACAAATTGAATAGTGTACACCTGTTTTTGCTTATTCTCTCACTTTTTGTCGTCATTATAATCCTTACTTCTTCTTTCTGGAAAAAAATATATTCTGTTTCCATCATCTTTTTATTCTTCGCTTTGACAGTAATTGTCATAAACTCCTTCATAACGGCAGGACTAAATTCCCCTTGTTCAAGATTCGAAGGCAGAATAGTATGGTTATTGCCTTTAGCAGTAATTCTTATTTTGGTAAAAAATAGAGATATCCTGTTTGACTACTTTTTCAAAAAAGATGGAATTAACTCTTTGATAAAAAGAAACGATTCTCAATAAAAAGAATTTTTAATATTATAAAAAAACTTTTTTATGTATCAAAGAGTCAAGACAAAAGATTATTTTTGTCAATTATAATAAAAAATATCAACTCAAATTTAAAAGAATAACATTATGAAACCAATCATTGCCTGTTGCGGTTTGGACTGTGCTGCTTGCGAAGCAAGAATAGCTACTATTGCCGATGATGATGAAATGCGTGTTAGTGTAGTAGAAAAATGGAAAACCCAATACAACTCACCCGACATTTCAATTGAAATGATAAATTGCACCGGCTGTACTGAACCCGGAGTAAAGTTAAGTCACTGCCCTGAGTGTGAAATAAGAAAATGTGCTCTTTCCAAAGGGTTTTTGACTTGCGCTGAATGTGAAATTCTTGGAACATGTGAAACAGTTAAATTCGTCCACCAATATACCTCTGAAGCCTTGGAAAATCTAAAATCGCTGCAATAAATCAATATATTGGCTCAATTTTAAATATTTATTTTTTTACTTCAAATTGATAGATAGCAGCATTTATTTGAATATTCATGTTTAAAAAAAAGATGAAACAGATTAAGTTTTTAGCAACCCTTTTCTTTCTGGTGGCTGTATTGCAAAACACTTGCTTTTCGCAATATCAGGTGGGTGATACCTTATCATTTTGGTCGGTAACATATATTGACTGGCCTCCGTTGCAGAATGCACCCCAACGACAGTTGGACGCTGTCTGTAAAAAAGCAGGAAATCATTGCTATATCTTTGTTGAAGAGAATGCCCAAGTACCACCCCAAGCCTATATGGATTCCTTGATAAACAAATTTGATCATCATTTTTACGATTCCCTCACTTTTCGTTACGGTCCAGTACCTGACGTGTTCGACCATGATTCAAACATATTCATCCTTGTCCTGAATGAATACGATTGGTCAGGATATTTTGATCCCGGGCAACAGATGTCTGATTCGATAGTATATGCCCGATGGAATAGACACAGTAGTGAACGGGAGATAATATATCTTGCGGCAAATGCTTTTTCATATGCCGAAGAGATTGTTTCACATGAGTTTGGACATTTGCTGCATTGGCAACAAGATCACTCTCCCGAGCCCCTTGACAATCCCGTTCAATTCTGGGAAGATACCTGGGTTGATGAGGGCTTTTCCACTTTCGCTGCAGAATACCTGACAGTAAATCTTTACCAGCAAAATGTTCCTGATTATGAGGCTTTTTTTACTTATGATCCGGATATACCGCTTATATATTTCTCCGACTATAATCAGGTAAAACTATTTATGACGTTTATGTTCGAGCACTTTGGAAAATGGAATTATATTACAGAACTGATAAGCAACCAACTTAACGGGATCAAAGGAATCGACAACACTTTAGATTCTTTGGGGTTCCGAGAATCTTTTGATGACGCCTTTGAACAATGGGTTATTGCTAATTTTATTGATGATCCTGACTATGCCGGAGGAAAATACTCCTATTTGCATTTCAATTTTATTAACCCCTGTTTTATTAATGCATCATACCATTCTTTTCCAACGGATTTAGTGAGCACTACAATACATTCTTATGGAGCGGATTATATCTCATTCTCACCCTCTGAATCAGAATCTGTTACCATTGATTTTAACGGACTGACAAATAATAAATTCAGAGTAGATTTTATCATTATCAATTCTGCAACGGATAAAGTAGATACTATCATTGGCATGGTGCCCGACTGTTGCAATCATATATCATTCACCACTGACGGCTTTGGAATCCCAAACTATGAAGTAGTAATGGCGGTGATGTGTGTTGACTCTACAATTGCAGAAGGGAATAGGGCTTCCTATAATTATCAGGCAAATTGTTTCACGGAAATTGAAGAAAACAATGCTCAACATAATATTTCCGTTTTCCCAAATCCGGCAAAAGAAGCCTTCTCAATTTTTACTTTTTCTGATGATAATACTTTTATTCAGCTACTTGATATCAAGGGTAATGTAATATTAAGCGACAATTTTGTAAGAAACACTTCCGTTAATATCAGCAACCTGGCAAAGGGGTTATACCTATTGAAACTAAGAAATTGCAAAAAAAGTTACATAAAGAAAATAATCAAGGAATGATTATCAGCTATTAAACGTAAAAATTTTCTTCCCTAATTTATTAATTCAATTTCATCGATAAAGAAACTATTAAAGAACAAGAAAAAATAGAATAAATCATCATGCACTTTACTTCTCAAACCGACTACTGGAATAGTGTTGCTAAAAGCAAAGAGTTTACTACCAACCTCAACTACGGTCTGATTTCCCCTTTCATCAAACAGGAGTCTAATATTGTGGATTATGGTTGTGGATACGGAAGAACACTGAATGAATTTCATGAAAAAGGATTCAATAATTTGACAGGCTTTGATTATGCTGCCGAAATGATAAGTTCAGGAAAAAAACGCTTTCCTTTCCTGAATCTTAAAGTTTGTCAAGATAACAAGATGGGTATTCTCTCCGATTCTACTGATCTGGTCCTTCTTTTTGCAGTGCTTACCTGCATTATTGATGACGAAAAACAACAAGAGCTAATGGATGAAATCCAAAGAGTGCTGAAACCGGGTGGATTGATTTATCTGAATGATTTTCTTCTGAATGATGATGAGCGCAATCTTAACCGCTACGAAATTGGATTCGAAAAACACGGGACATATGGAGTTTTTGAACTGACTGAAGGAGCTATCCTAAGACACCATGACCCACTCAGAATGAAAGAACTGACAAAAAATTTCATACCCGTAGTTGACGAAAAAACAATCTTCAAAACCATGAACGGACACACTTCAAAAGGCATTATTTTTATCGGAAGAAAAAGATAATCAATAATTTGGCATCTTCATTTTTTAAATTAATTATTTCATTAAAATGCAAACTGAGCTTAACAAAAAAAATATTTTAGAAATCTCCGAAAAAAATCAAAAAAAAGCATTTGCCATTATTGATGAACTAAAAATTATAGACTGTTGGCAAATTTTCGGAGCTGTTGCAAATCAGGTGGGATCGCTTAGAACAGGACTGTTAATGAAAAACCTGGATATTGATTTTCATATCTACTCCAACTCTTTTTCTATAACTGACAGCTTCGGAGCTGTCGCCCTGATTGCCCAAAATCATAAAATTAGAAATATCTCCTATACGAATCTTCTTGATACAGAAGAACAGTGCCTTGAATGGCATCTTCTCTATCTTGATGATGAAAATTATGAATGGAAAATAGACTTTATACACATATTGAAAGGCTCCCGTTATGAGGGCTATTTTGAAAATGTAGCCGACAGAATTAAAACTGTTATGACCCCTGAACAGAAATTGACCATCCTCTCCATAAAAAATGATACTCCTGCTGACCTAAAAATTAAAGGCATAGAAATCTACCAAGCCGTTATCCGAGATAATGTGAAAAATTTTGCTGATTTCTTACAATGGCGAAATATTAATTATACAGACGAAATTATTGAATGGATGCCATAACGGAACTTATTCACGCCAGGTTTTTTATTCCCCATTTTATTAATTGAAGTCTTATTTTGCTACAAAATTACTTATTACAAAAAAATATATACATTTGCATCCTATTTTATTTCTTATAATTATGTATTTTAATTATTTTGAATCAATATGAAAATAAAAAAATCGGTTTTTAATAGACGTTTTATTCTCATTTCTACCTTTTTTCTCTCTCTTATTACTATTGGTTGGAATCTGATGCTCCATTTTGTAATTTTAGAAAATTCCACAAAATCTATATTGGGAATTCTAAGAAAAGATTTGACTGATACGATCTGGATTTCCATTCTGCTGCTTATCGTTATTGTATTATGTTTTACTCTTAGTTTTCTAAAATGGAGAAAAAAGGGGACTTTAACAGAATCTCTTAAACACAGCCTTTTCTTTTCTGTATTAATCATCTTTGCAGTTTATGTCAATGAGTACATACTTTATGATATTCCCTTTATAATGATTCTTAAATGGTCCCTTTCTTCTCTTATTGAATATACTTTATATGGCTTTTTATTAAAATTCTTCTATAATACATTGTCTAAGATTGAAAATCTGAAGTAATCTTACCACTTTTTTTCAACTGGAATCTGCCGAAGAATATATGATTTTCTTATTTTTCAAAAGGGTTCTTGAAATAAGAGTTACTTTACTGTTTTATTATTGAGTTATTAAAATATATAAGTTCTAATTTCGTTTTTTTTATTTCTTATATAAATGACAATAATTATTCTCCGGTATCTAATTACCTATTTTATTATAGGGGACTTTCCGGCTTATTACACTTCTTTGGCTGCTTTTTACAATAGAAAACCAGGATTGACAACGCTATATTTTTGTTATTGGGTATTTATACCATCAATTATTATTAATCAACACTATTTTTAATATTATAAAATGAAAACAACTATAGTAATATGCTCTTTTAATGAGGAAAAAACAATTGCTGAAGTAGTTTCTTTATGCTGCAAGTTTAACCCGGATTCCGAAATTATTGTCGTTGATGACGGATCAACGGACAATACTGAAGAAGTATTGATCGAATTAGCAAAATCATACTCATTTCGTTATGAGAAATTAAAACAAAACAAGGGAAAAAGTTGGGCGATGGTTCATGGGGTAGAAAAAGCCACAAACGAAATTATACTATTCTTTGATGCTGATATTTCCAATATTAAAAAAGAACATTTTGACAACTTGCTTAATCCTATTCTTGGTGAAAAAGCTGATATGGTGCTCGGAACTCCTTCGGAAACACTGATTGATTTTCGAGTTAACCCCTTCAAGGCACTGACAGGAGAAAGAGCCCTCCTAAAAAAAGATATTATTCCTATTTTAGAAGATATAAGAGATATTCGATTTGGTGTAGAAACTTTTATAAATCTTTATTTTCAAGCTAATGGAAAACGTATTAAATATGTTCTTTTAAATGGATTAAAGCACCCAACCAAATACGAAAAAACATCTTCTCTTAATGCTACTAAGGAATTTATTAAAGAAGGAAAGGAAATAACCCTCACTTTGATGAAAAATTATGATTTAATTATGCAGCGGGTTGAATATCTAATGAAAAGTGCAAATAAAAAAACACTAATGAAAATCAATGAAATGCAAAAAGAAATAAATAATCAATTGCAAGAATTGAAAAATAAACTTAACCTTTAAAAAATAATTATTATAGTAAATAATTCATATTACTAATACATCATACTATTAGTCGCAAAATTGTTATTTTTCTTATTTTTGCTGCTTGATTGATAATAAAGAATGGTCTATCCACGAACTTTTGAGGAAAAAATTGGGTTTGATCAGGTAAGACTCCTGCTTAAGCATGAATGTGTAAGCACAATGGGAATAACCCTTGTTGATAAAATTGCATGTTCCGACAATTTTGATGATATTAATACTAAACTCAAACAGACCGATGAATTTAGAAATGTTGTATTGCTGGAAGATACTTTTCAGGCACAGGACTTTTATGACCTTACAGATGTCTTGTCAAAAATTCGAATTGAAGGATCTTATATAGAGCTGGAAGAACTCAATTTTCTGAGAGGATTTATCAATGCCGTTATCCAAACAGTGGTATATTTCCGCATTCTTCATGAAGAAAATAAATATCCTGAACTTTGGAACCTTTGCTGCGATATTATTCTGGAAAAATCTCTCCTTGAATCTATTAACAAAATTTTAGACCCAAAGGGCAATTTGCGTGATAATGCTTCCCCAGAATTAAGACACATCAAAAGGGAAATTGTCAGAATATCAGCTGAAGCAGACCGTAAGATAAAAAAGCTTCTCAACAATGCAAAAATGGAAGGTTTAGTAAAGGAAGATGCTGAGATGACCATTCGAAACGGACGCCTCTGTATCCCTGTACCCGCCCCTTTTAAAAGAAAACTTAAAGGATTTATTCATGACGAATCTGCTACCGGTCAAACAGTTTTTATTGAACCTGCCGAAGTATTCGATGCTAATAATGAACTTAAAGATTTGGTCAATGCCGAACATAAAGAAATTATAAAAATCCTAACGGAAATCAGCAACCAAATAAGACCTTCCATCCCGAATCTGATGGCACATCATGATTTTATCGGCCAGATTGATCTCATTCGTGCAAAGGCTAAGTTTGCGATTCGTATAAACGCCCTTAAGCCGTTAATACTTAACCAGCAGATTATTAACTGGCGACAAGCGGTACATCCTTTACTCTATCTCAATTTTCAGGAAGCAAAAAAAATAGTTCAACCTTTGGACATAAAATTAGAGCCTACTGAAAGAATTTTAATTATCTCCGGTCCTAATGCAGGAGGAAAATCCGTCTGCCTTAAAACAGTAGGATTATTACAATATATGATGCAGTGTGGTCTGTTGACACCTGTGAAAGAAGATTCAGAAATGGGCATTTTTAGTGATTTCTTTATTAACATTGGAGATGAACAGTCAATTGAAAACGATCTAAGCACATACAGCTCCCATCTCAACAACCTCAACGTAATGGTTAAGAATCTAAATGAGAAATCTCTTTTTCTAATTGACGAATTCGGCTCCGGCACTGAACCCACTCTCGGAGGTGCAATGGCTGAAGCAATTCTAGAAAGCATCTATTTTACTAAAGCTTTTGGAATTATCACAACTCATTACGGCAATCTAAAGATGTTCTCCGATTTTCACAAAGAAGCTGTCAATGGAGCTATGGTGTTCGATACCAATGCCATGAGACCTCTCTTTATACTCAAAATAGGAAAGCCCGGCAGTTCTTTTACTTATGAAATTGCTAAAAAAATAGGGCTCCCTGATGAAATTATTGAGAGTGCCATTCAAAAATCAGGCACGGCTCAGATTGATTATGAAAGAAAACTGGAAGAAATTGAAATCGAAAAAATTGAAATTGATAAGATGCTCAAAATGGTTCATGCTGCAGATGATCAACTGGCCCTGATGATAAAAGAATATTCCGATAAATTTAACCAACTAGACAAACAACGTAAGGAAATTCTGCAAAATGCCAAAAATCAGGCATCAATTATCATTGACAGTGCTAATAAAATGATTGAAAAGACTATCCGAGATATTAAAGAGGCTAAAGCAGAGACCAACCGCACCAAAGAAATACGGGAGAATGTTAAAAACCTAAAAACAGAACTTTCTCAAGAGATTGAATCCATTGAAAAAGTTGATATAATAAAGCCCTTCCTACCCACAAAAGTTCCGACACAAAAAACAACTCCAAAGCCAATCCCCGAAGCTAAAATTAAAGTGGGAGACTTTGTTCTGATGACAGATACGCAGACAACCGGAGAAGTAACTAAACTGAAGGGAGAAGATATTACCATTACTTTTAACTCAATCTCATTAAGAACTACTATTGACAAAGTAGTCAAAGTGAGTAAAAAGGAAGTGAGAACCGCAAAACGTGGCGGTACTAGATTTGAAGGAGGAACTCTTTCAGATGCAATGAATCGCAAAGTGTCTCAATTTTCTCATACGCTTGACCTGAGGGGAAAACGAGCCGATGAAGCAGTAAAAGAATTGGAGTTTTATCTTGATGAAGCTTCTCTACTTAGCATTCATCAGGTTAAAATTCTGCACGGTAAAGGAGATGGGATTCTACGTCATGTTGTCCGACAATTCTTATCAAAACGGAAAGACATTAAATCTTTCCGTGATGAAGTTCTTGAACTTGGCGGCTATGGAATCACAGTAGTCGATATGTAAAATCTAGTTCTTAATTGTGATTTACCCAAATAAGATTGTCGGTGTTGAAATTAAGATCTTTTGCAATTTGGAGATATTGTTGTTTAACATCTTCAGGTATTGTTTTTTCACGGGATAAAATCCACATATATTTAAGATTATTACCCACAATAAGTGCATACTTATAATCGGCATCCAAAGCAATAATATTGTACCCGGAATAAAATGGACCGAAGAAAGAGACTTTCAACCTACCTTCTTTCGGGTCACTTAACAATTTCGCTTTGCCAATACTTTGTTTCCATTCCTTGTTAGTATAGTCATATCCCTTATTGTCAACCTTTATACTTCCATCATCATTCAATGAATACTGAGCAGTGGTATTGTCTAAACCTTCTTCCCATTTGAAATCCAACCTCGCAATTTCATACCATTTACCTAGGTATTTCTGACTGTCAAAATTTTTAACTGCCACAGCACCCTTGGGAATATTGACGCAGGATATGAAAAAAAGGACCATTACAGAAGCAGCCGTTGCATTTACAATTAATCTTTTTGTTTTCATCATTTTTCAATTTATAATTAATAATAATAGTCATAATTAAAAGTATAACAAAAATAAAGAATGATTGTTTAATGAAAAATATGGAGTGGAGAGTCGTCAAAAATGACTTACGGATTTTTTATAATCAGTGCTTTACTAAATTTAATTAGTAGCCGAAATCAAGAGTCCCACAACCCAAAATTAATCCCAATAAATTGATGATGCTTGTTATAATTTTTAATTTGATTTTCTACTTTTGCAAGTAATATTAATTGAACGAGGATGGAAGCGGATTAAGCGGATATACACAGATGAATGATCTTAAAATAAAATTCCTCGATATTATGCCAAATTATGTATTTTTGCGAATCATTATGCAATAAAACACAACATCATATATGGAACTATTAAAAACCCAGATTGAGGGACTCCTAATTTTAAAACCTCAGATCTTTATTGATGCCAGAGGATTATTTTTTGAAAGCTATAATGAAAAAACATTCGAAAGCTTAGGCATTTTGGATAAATTTGTTCAGGATAACCAGTCATTGTCCCAAAAAGGAGTAATCAGAGGTCTCCATTATCAGAAGCCACCTTTTGCACAGGCCAAGTTGGTAAGAGTTATCAAAGGAGCAGCTCTTGATGTAGCCGTCGACATAAGAAAAAATAGTCCAACTTATGGAAAATATTTTTCAATTTTGCTCACAGGAGAGAATAACGTTCAGTTTTACTTACCAAGCGGCTTTGCCCATGGCTTTGTTTCACTTGAAGATGATACTATTTTTGCATATAAGTGTTCTAATTTTTACAACAAGGACTCTGAAGAAAGCATTATATACAACGACCCTATTCTTAATATTGACTGGCAAACTAACAAGCCTATTGTAAACGATAAGGATAGAAAAGCTCAATCTTTTGTTGATTTTGTATCTCCTTTTTAGTATGATAAACTTAGTAATTTTTGATTTGGACGGAACCCTGCTGAATACTTTACAGGATTTGGCCGACTGCACAAACTATATTCTTCGCAAAAGGAACTATCCCGAACATCCTTTGGATTCTTTTCGTTATTTTGTCGGAGATGGAATTCGAAAACTCATAGAGCGTGCCATTCCCGAAAATGAACGTTTTTCCGAAAATATTGATAAGATAATGGCAGATTTTCTCTCTTATTATCATTTACACCATGCTGATAAAACCGCTCCATATGAAGGAATTATACCCGTTCTTAATGAACTGAACAGAAAAAATATTCTTATTGCCGTTGCTTCGAACAAAGCGCATGAACTAATGGTTCCTATAATGGAACACTATTTCCCAAAAATTCGTTTTGCTGCTGCTATTGGAAATCGCAAGGGTGTTCCCACCAAGCCTGATCCTGCAATTGTTACAGAAATATTGCAGTTAACCAAAATTTCTGATACAGAGACACTTTATTTTGGAGATACATCAGTAGACATGAAAACTGCTGCTGCTGCAGGCATCAGAAAAATTGGAGTTTTATGGGGATTCCGTGATAGCGATGAGCTGATAAGTGCCGGTGCCGACCAACTCATTAATAAACCGGAAGAGATTACAAAAATTATCGATCTTTACAACTCAAAGAATGAGAAAAAATAAAACAATTCTAAACTGATTTCCTATATTGACACAACATCCTATATTCTACAATTCATATCATATCTGGACCAGAGATATATCAGTTGTGAAAAATAGAAGTAACATGTAAAGAATTATTCTAATGTACCATGTAATTCTAACATAAAGCCAGGCTTACCAAACTTTGGCCTCCAAATAAAAATCTTGGATAATAAGCAATTACAATAACCCCAGTTCCAGTTTGGCGGCATCACTAATTCTATCCATACTCCATGGGGGATCAAAAGTAACATTGACAGTAACATTACCCACACCCTCAACATTAGCCACCTGTTGTTGTACTTCTAACGGAAGTGATTCGGCAACAGGGCAGTTTGGAGCTGTCAGAGTCATCAGAATATTTACATCCTTATTTTCCTTAATATCAATATTGTAAATAAAGCCCAACTCGAGAATATTAACCGGAATTTCGGGATCAAAAACTGTTGCCAAAGCTGCTTTAATTTTTTCTTTTAATTCTTCCATATAATAATATTATTCTAATACTTTTTCTTTCAAAGAGGTAAATCCTTCGCCGAGTGTTTCGGAGGAATCCAAAACAGATATAAATGCAGAAGAATCTATATCATGAATAAAATGAATCAATTGAGGAAGTTGCTTACGAGAAATTGAGGTATAAATAATTTTCTTTTCTGCATTATTATACATTCCTTCACCATGAAGATAAGTACCTCCACGGTCAAGTTCTTGGATAATTTTATCCCTAATTTCCATATAATGGTCAGAAATAATAATAACTGCTTTTGCAGATCTAAAACCGGAAATCACCTTATCAACTACAACCCCTGTAACATAAATAACAAGCCATGAATAGAGAGGAATTGTCCAGTCTTTAAAAGCCGCCAATGCAATTAAAACGACAGCAGAATCAATTAAAATAAGAAGAGTTCCCAATGGAATATGCTTAAAATACTTTGAGAAAATCATTGCCACAATGTCTGTTCCTCCTGAAGTAGCACGAGACTTAAATATCAATCCGAGCCCTCCTCCCAGCAGGACACCACCAAAAAGGGCACTGATAAAAGTGGCTGACTTATCGGCAATCAATGGATCATAACCAAAAAGAAACTCAAGTAAAGAGATAAAACCCGACAGAGAAATAATTCCAACCAGTGTTTTCATCCCAAATTTAGGCCCAAGCCAAAGAGTTCCAATGATAAGCAATGGAATATCAAGGCAAATACCGGCAAGACCGATAGGAACATTAAAAAGATGGTGCAGAATAATTGCTATTCCATATACTCCACCGGGAGCCAGCTTAAGGGGTGAGATAAAAATCACAAATCCCACTGACATAAGAAATGTTCCAAGTAAAATAAAACTATATTCTTTTGCCAGTTCTTTAGGGCTAATTTTTTTACCTTTTAAGCTAAAAGCCTCTTTAAATTGCTGCAATGTGTTCATAAATAATTATTTCTATTTTTTTATATTGAGCCTGCAAAGGTACAATATTTATCAGAATAAAAAATTGGATCAGAATAAGAGGAGAGAAATTCTCCTTTTAGTCAGTAAATTGTAATAAGCATAGCTTTATTCTGATAGAATATCCACATTAATTATTGATTCTCTTCAGAAAAAAAGGCACATATAAATGTGCCACAACAAATCAAAAAAAGAATTTATTTTATATCATCCGCACTTGGAATATCCACACTTAGAACAAGTAAGGCATCCTTCTTTAAACTCCATTGTATTTACCTCGCCGCATTTAGGGCAAATGGCTCCTTTGGCTTTAGTTCCGTCCTGGAATCCTTTTTTGAGAGCACGTATAACCCCGTTCTTCCAAGAGTTTATACTATCTTCACGGAAATTAAGACCTGAAATAATATTAATGACATTTTCCAATGGAATATCATGGCGTAAAAGAGCGGAAATCATTTTGGCATAATTCCAGAATTCCGGATTGAAACTTCTTGACAAACCACGCATAAGAACTTCATAGCCATCCTTATCATAATACTGGAAGTCATAAGATTTGGTTCCGTCATCATGTCTAATTTTAATAATATTGCCTCTTTCGACCCATTTTGGAATAGGCAATCTGTCTTCTTCTGTTTTTCCTGTAAAGATTTCGTATGGTTTTCCATCTTTCATTCCAATAAAAGCAATCCAATCTTCTGTATTATTTTTAAAACGGATTACTTCAGCTCTAAGTTCTTTTGGTCTTTTAAGATTTTTGACAACCTCATCTTGTTTTTTGGGAGAAACAGCAGCATTTAGAACCCCCTCACGAGAACCATCACGATAGACAGTCATCCCTTTACAATCAGATTCCCAAGCTTTAAAATAGAGTTGTCCAACGGTCTCCTTAGAAGTATTTGATGGAAGGTTAATCGTAACCGAGATAGAATGATCCACCCATTTTTGAATAAGACCTTGTAGTTCAACTTTCTTTAAATAATCAGTATCGGCAGCAGTTGATTTATAGTAAGGAGATTTTTCAACCAGAGATTGAATTTCCTGATCATTCATATCTTTCAATTGTTGAGCTGAATAGCCATTTATTTCAGCCCAAGTGAGAAATTTAGGATGAAAGACCATATACTCTTCAAAATAATCTCCGGTCACATCACGAAAAGTCTTTCGGTTATTAAGATCATTTGGATTGACTTTTCTTTTTCTCTTATAAACTACATTAAAAGCAGGTTCAATACCGGAAGTAGTTTGGGTGCAAATACTGACACTTCCTGTTGGAGCAATGGTCAGTAGTGCAATATTCCTTCTTCCGTAGCGAATCATATCCTCATATAGTTTTTCATCAGCTTCTTTAAGTCTATGAATAAAAGGATTTTTCACTTCCTTGATACAGCTATAAATTGGGAAAGCCCCACGTTCTCTGGCCATAGTCACAGAAGATTCATAAGCTGCAAGGGCAAGTTGTTTATGTACTTCAGCAGAAAATGAATTTCCATGATCAGAACCATAACGAATATTAAGAGCGGCAAGCATATCTCCTTCAGCAGTAATTCCAAGACCTGTTCGTCTTCCCTTTAAAGTTTTATTTTTAATTTTATGCCACAATTCCCATTCCACTCTTTTAACATCTTCATTTTCAGGATCACTAGCGATTTTAGCAATAATTTTATCAATTTTTTCAATTTCCAAATCAATAAGGTCATCCATCATTCTTTGAGCATACTTAACATGTTTTCTAAAGAGGGGCATATTGAAAGTAGCTTCTTCAGTAAATGGATTGTCAACATAGCTATATAAATTAAGAGCCATAAGACGGCAACTGTCATAAGGGCAGAGAGGAATTTCGCCACAAGGGTTTGTAGAGAGTGTTTCAAAACCCTCATTAGAATAACAATCCGGAATAGCTTCTTTTTTTATGGTATCCCAAAACAGCACACCCGGTTCAGCGGATTTCCATGCATTGTGGACAATTTTATCCCAGAGTTGAGAAGCATTAATTTCCTTTTTTACCAAAGGACTTTCTGAATTGATTGGATATTGTTGAATGTATGGCATTCCGGATTTCACACATTCCATAAATTCATTATCAATCTTAACTGAAACATTTGCACCGGTAATTTTACCTTCTGACATTTTAGCATCAATAAATTTCTCGGCATCCGGATGTTTGATAGAAATTGAGAGCATAAGGGCCCCTCGGCGACCATCCTGAGCTACTTCGCGGGTAGAGTTAGAATATCTTTCCATAAAAGGGACCACTCCGGTAGAAGTGAGGGCACAATTCTTAACATGGCTGCCGGCAGGGCGAATATGAGAAAGGTCATGACCAACTCCTCCACGACGTTTCATAAGTTGTACCTGCTCTTCATCCATTTTCATAATACCACCGTATGAATCTGATTTAGTATCATTGCCAATAACAAAACAATTAGAGAGGGATGAAATCTGATAATTATTTCCAACTCCTGCCATAGGGCTACCTTGAGGGATAATATATCTAAATCTTTCGAACAAAGAATATATTAACTCTTCATCCATTGGATTGGCATATTTCTTTTCAATACGGGCAAACTCTTTCGCCAATCTGCGATGCATCTCATCGGGAGTTCTTTCTAAAAGCTCTCCTTCAGCGTTTTTAAGAGCATATTTGTCAATCCAAACTCCAGCTGCGAGTTCATCACCGTTAAAATAATCAACGGCATCACTAAAAATCGCTTTCTTTGTGTAATTTTCTGTTTCTTCTTTTTCTTTCATAGGAACCATTGGTTCATCTTCATTTGTAGTACTTGTAAGATCATCAAAATCATCATCAAAATCATTTGTAAGAGTTTCCAGTGTGGATTCTCTGGATTGAATCATTTCTGCATTTTCCTGAGAAAACTCAATATTTTCAATTTTTGGAACTTCTGTTTCATCAACAAAACCGAAAAGAGATAATTCATTACTCATGACCTAATATAATATTAATAACAATTTTCATTCCTGCTGATTTATATTTTATCTTGGGAGTAAAAGGAGAGTCAGTATTAGTAAAGACCTGAAAAGCAAAAAGTTATTTAGTAAAATAAAAATTCAACAATCGTTTGCTAAATTAAAGGTTTGTTGCAAATTTCAAAGTAAATATTTATAATTAATATTAACAAAATGACGTTGATAAAATTTTAGTTTGATTATTAGAGGATTACAAAAAATGTATTGAATAATTATTTTTTACCCCAAATTTTAACAGAAGAATCAATTTTTTTTATAAGACCTTGAAGAACTTCTCCGGGTCCAAATTCTACAAAATCATCAGCTCCGTCTTTAATCATATTTTGAACTGTTTGAGTCCATAAAACAGGGGCTGTAAGCTGGGAAATAAGGTTTTTCTTAATTATAGCAGGATCTATGGAAGGAAGGGCACTATAATTTTGGTAAATTGGGCAAAGAGGTTTGTTAAAAGGAGTGTTTTCAATAGCATTTGCAAGCTCTTCCTTGGCAGGCTGCATAAGTGGGGAATGAAAAGCACCTCCCACATTAAGTTTCATAGCCCTTTTAGCTCCGGCAGCTTTTAATAGCTCAATTGCCATATCAATGCCCTTAAAAGAACCTGAAATAACAAGTTGCCCGGGACAATTATAGTTGGCAGGAACCACCACTTCATCTATTGAATTGCATATATCTACAGTCTTTTGATCTTCTAATCCAATCACAACAGCCATCACGGAAGGGTTCATTTCGCAGGCTTTTTGCATTGCCTGAGCTCTTTTGGAGACCAACAAAAGGGCATCATCAAAATTTAATGCCCCGTTAGCTACAAGAGCAGAAAATTCTCCTAAAGAGTGACCGGCAACCATATCAGGCGATACTCCTTCATTTAATAATTTGAATGCAATAACCGAATGTAGAAAAATTGCCGGTTGGGTAACTTTTGTAGCTTTAAGATCATCTTCGTTCCCTAAAAACATCTTATCGGTTATTGAAAAGCCAAGCAGATGGTTGGCTCTCTCGAACAGCTCTTTTGCAAGTGGGTATTGATCATACAAATCTTTTCCCATTCCTACAAATTGGGCACCTTGTCCCGGAAACACATAAGCTTTCATACGCTATATTTTAGGTTAATAATGTTGGGCAAAAATATGATTTTTTTATTATTATAAATAATAATAGTATTTTAAAAAGAAATTGAGTTAATATAATAAAAAAGAAACAATTACATATTTTTCCAGGCTAATAAATGAGATTATTTGAAATAGATATTCAAATAATTAATTTTGCTTAGCAAATAAACAAAAGCGGTTGAAACATTATTTATTTCAACCGCTTTCTGTATCTCATCTTCCTATGAAGTGGTGCTGACTGGAATTGAACCAGTGACACACGGATTTTCAGTCCGTTGCTCTACCAACTGAGCTACAGCACCATTGCTGTTTTGGGGCTGCAAAAATACAACTATTTTGGAAATCTCAAAATATTTTTTGTCATTTTATTTCTAATCATTCAAATATTTCTTCAAAATATTAATAATCAGGTTATTAAAAAAGACAATTTTAATTAATCTGATGTTTTCAATCCATAAGCCAAATCACCAGCATCTCCTAACCCAGGAACAATATAAGATTGAGCCGTCAATTCCTCATCAATTGCTCCTACCCATATGGTGCATTTCGTAGGTGAAAGTTTGGATTGCAGATATTCAATTCCCTGTGAACTTGCAATGGCAGATACAAAATGAGTGTGCTTTG
Organism: Bacteroidota bacterium; assembly: GCA_019135895.1. Lineage (GTDB taxonomy): Bacteria > Bacteroidota > Bacteroidia > Bacteroidales > WCHB1-69 > JAGVVH01. The sequence continues at coordinate 23,508 of JAGVVH010000461.1, forward strand.
GTTTCCCGTTATTAAGCAATTCCAAATATGCCAGATACATTGATTTTCCTGTTGCAAGCATGGGATCGGATAGAATAAGAACTCTATCAGTTACAACAGGGGCCGACATATAATCAATTTGTATTTCGAAGGAGCCATCAATATAATGTTTTCTGAAAGCAGAAATAAAAGCATTATCGGCCTTGTCAAAATAGTTGAGAATTCCTTGATGAAGTGGAAGTCCCGCCCGCAAGATTGTTGCCAAAACAGGTTGAGAAGAGAGCAATTTCATATTAGAAATTCCTAATGGAGTTGTTATCTCTTCATTTTTAAACTCCATTACTTTACTAATCTCATATGCAAAAACTTCCCCAATTCTTTCCATATTCCGTCGAAATCTCAAACTATCTTTTTGAATATTTTCGCTTCTTATTTCTGAAATAAAATTATTGAAAATAGAATTTTCTTTTCCCAGGTGTTTTATTACTTTCATAATATATTGGATTATTTTTTTAAGGCTTTATAAAAACGAATTAAAGGATGTAAATAGAAAACTTTAGTGAAATTGATCATGGAATATTGATATAGTTCTGCTCCAAATCCTCTATAGAATCTGGCAATATTAATGTTCATAGAACCATTAAAATCGAGAATTAATTCACTATTTTCTTTTGATTTAAGATATTCATTGACAACAAAAAACATTGCTTTTTTATCATAGAAATTTTTATCCCTACCAGAAAACCAAAACAAAATTCGGTCATAGTCGTGAAGAAAAAGTGCTCCGGCGATAAGCTTCCCATTATCTAATTTTGCCCCGATTATCTCAAGTTTGTGATCCTTAAGAGCAAGATCGGACAGAGAATGTAGAAGGGAGTAATCTCTCGGATGATAATGAACAGCTTTATCCCTCCCCTTGTTTGCCTTAAAAAGGTTTATAATATCACTAACCTGGACGTCATCTGCAATTGTTAGGGCATTTTTTTCAGCAGATTTAATATTACGACGACAGTTATCCGAAAATAACTGTTGCATGAGCAAATAAGGACGATTCAGTTTAAGAAAGTAAGAATTAAAACGAATTGTATGAATGTTGATATTATCAATTGGATTACAAGGATTTAAAATTAAATCAACTTGCTTATACATACGAGGAATATGATTAATAAAATCATTTAGCAACTGATTCGTTACCAAATTTTTAGAAAAAATACCCAGTTGAGAAAAGAAAAACGGCGTATAAATATAATGAATAGATAATTTTGATCGAATCGGCAAAGGCATCACATACTCATAATCGCCTTTTATAAGTGCCACCCAATTGGGAGAAGCTAAGGTCAGATAATCATATTCAGCAAAAATAGTCTTAAAGGTGGCTTCAGCAACACAACGATTCCATTTATCTTTTTCTATTTCAGTATGTAAATAAAACTTTATCATTAATGAGAAGTTGATTTGATATTGCAAAAATAGAAAAAATGTTGACTGACAGGAAATAAAAACGCATCGGAAAATGACTTCTCCGATGCGTTTTTTTAGTGACCCCGATAGGATTCAAACCTATAACCTTTTGATCCGTAGTCAAATACTCTATTCAGTTGAGCTACGGGGCCATTCTTTATTCGGGATGCAAAAATACAAAAAAAATAAATTTATGACTATCAATATGTTTTTTTTTCAAAAAAGAATTCAGAATCAAAAAAAAATCATATTTTTGCACCCCTTAAATATATAACATATTAATATAATAAAATTATGGCAACAAGAATCAGATTACAAAGATTTGGTAAGAAAAATCAAGCTTTTTACCATCTTGTAATTGCGGATGGTCGAGCACCACGTGACGGACGATTTATTGAACAAATTGGCACTTACAACCCCTTGACCCACCCTGCAACAGTAAACATTAATTTTGACCGTGCATTATATTGGGTAGAGGCAGGTGCTTCTCCTTCTGATACTGCCCGTTCGATTCTCAAACACGAAGGTATTTATCTGATGAAACATCTCAGGGGCGGAATTGCAAAAGGTGCCCTTACCCAGTTAGATGCTGATCGTAAATTTGATGCATGGAAACAAGAAAAAGATTCAAAACTTGGCAATCTTAAACGTGAAATTTCAGAAAAACAACGTGCCGAATTGAAAAAACGGCTTGATGCTGAAACCAAAGTAAAAGAAGCAACTTCTGCAAAAGTAGCTGCTAAATATGCCAAGGAAGCTGCTGCTGAAGCTGCAGCTACTGAAGAAACAATAGTAGAAGAAGTTGCGGAAGTATCAGAAAATCCTGCTGAAGTTGTTGATGAAACTCCATCAACTGAAGAATCGGCTGCTGAAGTAACAGAAAATCCTGCTGAATAACCTCTTTTTGAGCTTTACCATTTAAGTCGTAAGTTGATTGAATAATCATTTACGGCTTTTTTTAATATTTTTAGTATGATGAAAGATTTTTTTTATTTGGGGTTAATAACCAAACCATTTGGGTTTAAAGGTCAGCTTTTTGTCTATCTCGATACCGACGAACCTGAAAAATATATGAATTTAAAATCTGTTTTTATCAATTATGACAATGAGATGATTCCCTACATGATTGATGAACTTCAATACAAAGGAAACAATTTGGCAATAGTTAAATTTAGTGATATCTCGGCCGAAGAATCAAAAACTTTGATAAAGTCTGAACTCTACTTGCCGGTCTCTATGTTGCCACCCCTTACCGGAAATAAATTCTATTTTCACGAAGTAATTGGATATACGATAATTGACAAAGAAAAAGGAAATATAGGAATTTGTCAAAGCTTTATAGACGTTAGCCGTCAGCCAATCATGCAGATTAACTTAAATGAAAAAGAAATTCTAATCCCCGTTGTGGATGAATTCTTTAAAGAGATAGATCGAGAAAAGAAGATAATATATATTGAGGCTCCCGAAGGGCTTATTGACATATATCTGGAAAATTAATTTCTTTGAAAAATAATTCTCTGCTTTATGTCGGTGTTTGATTTCAAATATTTTTCACTTTCTCACTCAAAAAGCACTATAAAAATTGGAACTGACAGTGTATTATTGGCCTCAGTTGTTCCGGTTGGTCAAATTTCTTCGCTATTAGATATTGGATGCGGTTGTGGAGTCATTTCTTTCTGTCTGGCCCACAAAATGGCTTTATCTGATAAAATGACCAAACAACAAATTACGGGAATTGATATTGATAAGAATTCTGTCGAAGAAGCTCAGAATAATCTATTTAATTTTCCAAAAAAGCAAAATCAATATATTGATTTTCAATTAATAAAACTACAGGAATTTTCACAAAACAGTTTCAGTAAATTTGACCTGATTGTGTCAAATCCGCCCTATTTTACCAATTCTCTAAAACCCACTCATATAGAAAGAAGTAAAGGGAGACATCGCGATAATAATCTTTCTTTCAACGACTTAATTGAAGGAGTTTGCCATTTATTAAAAGAAGAGGGCCTTTTCTATTTGATTCTGCCCCCGACAGAACAAGAGGAATTCAACCATCTCATTTCCGGTAAGTTATTTCTCAATTCAAGCATGAATATTTATCCTAATCCCAAAAAAGGTATTAATCGAATTATTTCAAGCTATTCTTTAAAAAAACCGGACCAAATAGTGCATTCTAAATTAACCATACGAGATGAAAATAATAATTTTTCGGAAGAATATAAAAAATTGACTTCTGAATTCTATTTGAAACTCAAATAATTGTATTTTTGTTTTTCTGAATGAACCGAATATTTGATGAAAAAAGTCCTACTTATCTTATCAATCTGTACTTTAATCCTTCTGGGAAATCAATTAAACTCTATCCAACAAATTCATCACGGCATATTTCTTTTAAAATTTTACTCTGAAGGAAATCACACTTTACATAGTGACTCGGATGAACATCAACAATACATGTTTAAAGAAACGGAAATACCTTCCAATGCTTCAAATCGTCAAATAGTTCTTTATCAAATTATTTCAAATTTCCGGGAAATTATCAATCCTCTTTCTTTCAGAGAGTTCTTTATCACAAGAGTCTATAAAAATCAATTCTTATTAGCTGATTTAGTCCATAATTATTGCCTGTCACGAAAACTTGAATTTGAATTTTACACAGTCGGCACAGGCAAACTTAGATTTTGATTTGTTTGTTTTTATTTACCAATTTTCTTTTCAATTATTGCAGTAGAAATATCATTAATACTGCGCATTATTATCGTAATACAAATATTAAAACAAATTAAATCAATTATGGAAACTTTTATAACAATAGAAGAAAAAATAAAAAATATGCAGGATGAAAAAATTATTCCTGTAAAATCAAATAAAGTAATCGGATATATTTATATGGCACTAGGAGTTGTGCTCTTTGTTCTTGGAATAACCGGAATTATTGAAACGACAATTCTAAATAATACTTTGATGGTGATTGGTATCCTTTTATTATTATTCGCCATCTTCAAAATTATTAAAACAAATAAATCAATATACAGTCACTTTATATATGAACCTACCGGAAAAAAATTAAAAAAATTCAGCATCTACTTAGATTTAGCTGATATGAATAAATTAGAAAAATGTATTGAGTCAAAAAACTATTCTGATTTTAAAAATATCAAGAAAGAGATGAATTCTCCTCATCTTCTGGTTTTAATGGGGACTGATGACGGGGCGATTTTTCTAATTCAACCCTTTGAATATATTCCATACAATTATCATCCAACTGCTAATGTGACTGTATTGCATGATAAGGATGCACAAATTATGCTTGATTTTGTAAAATCCTAAACTATTTTCATCAATTTATGAAGAAATTGGCGTGTAATCTTAATATTTATTAAATCACAAATTTATATATTTAATAGTATATTTATAGCCAAAAAATATTGTATTTTTGCATGCCAATTTTAAAAAAAATGAAATTTAAACTGTTTATTGTCAGCATTTTAATCATCATAAACTTTCAGTGCATTAATAAAAAGAAGGATTTATATAATTCTGATGAAAGTATAATTCCTGTTTGTTATAACAATCAATGGGGTTTTATTAAACAAGACGGGGACTATCTTGTATATCCAAAATTTCAAGAAGTAATGACTTTTACTGAAGGAGTTTCAGCCGTCTGTCTTAATGAAAAATGGGGTTATATTGACTCTACGGGGAACCATATCATCCGCCCCGTTTATGATGAAGTTACAATTTTTTCCGAAGGGAAGGCTTTTGTTAGGGGTGATTCCGGAGAATTTCTTTGTATCAACAAAAAACAAGATACACTTTTTACACTCTACGATGCTAAAATTTGCAATGTTTTCTCTAATGGTTATGCAAAAGTTACCTTTCAGGAAGGAATCCGCTATGTTGATAAAAGTGGAAAAATTACTAATATAAAAACACCTGCTTTTTCCAAAAATGTTAAACCTCAACCTAAAGGTCTTTCTTTATCAAAGGATAAATCTGGCAAATACGGATATATCAATGAAAAAGGAAAATATATCATTGATCCTGTATATGAAGCAGCCGGAAATTTTATGGGTGATTTAGCTTATGTTAAATTAAACGGGAAAATCGGTTTTATTAACCGCAAAGGTGATTTATTAGTGGAGCCTCGTTATGAAGCCTCCTATGACGATTGCAAGTCAGTGACCAGCTTAATGAAAGACACTTTACACCTTGGAGTATTTGTAGATAATTTTCTTTCAAATACGGTTGACGGAAAATTTAAAGGTTTTTCATCCAATAGAACACTAGAGAATTTTTTGCAAAATGACATATACCGTAAAGAAGGATCAGCTTTGATTTTAAAGAGCAATACTCAACTGACAGAATATGCTAAACTTATCATGACTCAATACAATTTCAGTGATAATGTATCTGCTTTGAATAAAAAAATAGAATTTAACTATGAAGATGGCTTTAATAATACTCGAGATACTTTAAATGTTGATTATAATAGTCCGAAAAATGTATATCTTAAAGGTATTGAGTATATGCTAAAAATTGAGCCGGATTATGCTGACCAAATAAACAGAATTGTCAAAGAATTTAAATTAAAATTGGCAGAAATCTTAACTGTCTCTGCTTCCAGAAACAATAATGAATATGTAATAAACGGACAAAAAATGAAAGTTTCTATATCGGTTCCCTCCCTAAATGAGGAAAATATCATTCTTATCAAGGTGGACTTTTTTTACTAGCGAAATAACAATCTATTTTAAATTACATTATATAAATATCTTATTATGAAAATATTAGTTTTGAATTGTGGAAGTTCTTCCATCAAGTATCAGTTGATTAACATGAACGATCATTCTGAATTGCTGGCAAAAGGTCTTGTTGAGCGTATCGGATTGGCGATGGGAGAATTTACACATAAGGCTGAGGGTAAAGAAAAGTATTATGAACAAACTCCTATTAAAGACCATGAAATTGGAATTAATTTGGTACTAAAAGCTTTAACAGACTCTGAACACGGAGTTATCAAATCTTTGGATGAAATTGCTGCGGTTGGTCATCGGGTTGCTCATGGCGGAGAATTTTTTAAATCAAGCAGTATCGTCACAGCAAAAGAAAGAGAAGAAATTCAGAAACTTTGTGAACTTGCTCCATTGCACAATCCCGCAAATCTCCTTGGAATTGATGTTGTATCTAAATTAATGCCTGATGTGCCTCAAGTTGCTGTTTTTGACACTTCTTTTCACCAGACAATGCCTTCCGAAGCTTATCTTTATGCAATTCCATACAAATACTATGTTGATAATAAAATCCGTCGTTACGGTTTTCATGGAACCAGCCATAAGTTTGTTGCTCAAAAGGCAGCTCAAATGCTTGGCAAAAATATCGAAGATTTGAAAATAATCGTTTGCCACTTGGGTAATGGAGCTTCCATATGCGCTGTGAAAAATGGAAAATCAGTCGATACTTCCATGGGCTTTACACCGGTTGAAGGGCTGATTATGGGCACTCGATGTGGCGACCTTGACTTAGGCGCATTACTCTATATTGCTGAAAAAGAAAGCCTTGACTTTAAAGAAATGAATGCCCTTATTAATAAAAAATCAGGTTTGGCCGGACTGACCGGAGGGACTACCGATATGCGTGATATCATTAAAGGTAAAAATGAAGGTGATGCTCTCAAAACTAATGCTTTTAACTGCTTTGCATACCGGGTAAAAAAATATATCGGAGCTTATGTGGCAGCAATGAATGGCGTTGACCTTATTATCATGACAGGCGGAATCGGAGAAAATGCTTATGCTGTTCGTGAAGCTATTCTGAGTGATCTTTCTTTCTTTGGAGTTGATTTTGATGCCGAAGCAAATAAAAAATATATAGGAAGTGATGGTATTATTTCCTCACAAGAAAGTAAAGCCACTGCAATGGTTATCACGACTAACGAAGAACTTGTTATTGCAAGAGATACCTACAATTTGGTAAAATAGGTTGTTTTATTGGCGGAAGTTATTGAAAAATAACACTAATCGAATTTAATTTCCACAGTATCTCCAACCATCAAATTTCCTAAAACGGCAATGTTCCCCTGAAACATTGTTATTTCTAAATACCCTAACCTATTAAAAACGAAGAAAACCTCATCTTCTTCGGGGTTGTAAAATTCATGATAACGGGTGATTTTTAAATGTTTGCGATTTGAAATCATGGCTGTAAATTTTCTGTTGCGTCCGGCTTCCTTAAACATCGAAATTGGAATATCGGTCACTGCATTACAGCACGAATCTATATAGGAAATTTTCCCGGTAATAATTTTATTTTCAGGATTATAATCGGGCTCTACTTTTAGTTTTCTTTTAAACTGAGGATATTCAACAGTATGTGTAGCTAAATCGTTTTCAAAAAACCATTTTGCCATCTCCAATACTTTCTCGGTAAAAATATTCTGCTTCTCGTTATCGGCATATTGAATTGCTTTATCATTACTATCACTTCCAAACATCAGAGAAAAAACACCGTTATCTTCTCCAAGAAAAAAATGACCACGATGTCCGGCTAAAACAGGCAAATTCTTTTCCGACAGAGATACATTGCTCAAAATAATGTGAAGAGTATTTTCAGGAAAAGAGGAAAAGGAACTTTTCATAATAAAAGCGGTTTGCTCCGTATTAAATAACTCAATAGAGTGGCTTATATCAAAAATTGAGATGTCCGGAATTAATGAACACAACCTGCCTTTAAACATTCCTACATAAGGGTCTTTCAATTTCCAATCGCTAATCAGAGTTATATTTTTCATAATGCAAGATTTTTGATTTGCAAAAATAATCTTTATTCAAAAGAAATATCTCAATTCCATAGAACTTTTTTTAATATTGCTTCCGAATTAAAAAAAGGGAAAAAAATCATTAAAAAAATTGGCATCCTTTCGGAAACAAAAGGATCATTTTTTATATCACCCTTATTTCATCATATTTCATTATTATTCGTATTTTTGGCATTTGAATTTTAAATTGATTAGAATTGTTTAAAATGAAGACAAAATATCACATACCGTTATTCATATTAAGCGTAATTATTATTTTATCATCTTGTAATTCAGGAAAATATACAAAATCAGAAAAAATTGAGCAACGCATTGTATTTCAAAATTATACTGTTTCATATAATGCCGGAACTGATAAATTGAATGTAAAGGCTTCTTTCACAGTTAATAATCCCGGTGGAATTTCCCTCCAACTAAATAAGGGAAGTGAAATTCTTTTTAACGGAAAATCATTAGACGGCGACTATTTTGATGATGAGGGATATATTTACCATGATGAATTGGATGGGAAATTACCTTCGGAACTTTTATTTCAATACCGAAACAACGACGACAATATTTTCGATAATCGACTCAAGATAAATAAATTTGAAATAAAAAATCAGGAACAACTTGTCATAAGCAAAAATGTTGGGGCAATGCTTTACTATAAGGGAGCTAAATTTTCAGATGACGAAATACTCTTATGTACAATAATAAAAGGAGAAAAACAAATCACAGCTCTTGAACCCGGAATTCGTTCAAGTGAAAAAGTGGAGTTAACCCCTGAATTACTTATAAATGTTCCAGTTGGAACTTATGAATGTTATTTTACCCGAACTCTGACCTCATCAGAGGTTAAGTCAATGGATAGAGGTGGTTGGTATATGAGTGAATACATTTCAAAGAAAATAAAAATTATCATTACTAAATAAAAATAAGATAGATGTTAAGTACTACTTTTAGAACACACACCTGCGGAGAACTCAATATTTCAAATGTCGGTCAGGCTGTAACTTTATGCGGATGGGTCCAGAAGATTAGAAAATTGGGAGGGATGACTTTTATTGATTTACGAGATCGCTATGGCATTACTCAACTTGCTTTCAATATTGAGACAAATGCTCCACTGTGTAAGCAAATTGAAGATTTGGGACGGGAATGGGTTATTGCCGTAACCGGAGAAGTTACCGAGCGATACAGTAAAAATATGAATATTCCAACAGGAGAAATTGAAATCATAGTTAACAAAGTTGAATTTCTTAGTAAATCCATTACCCCTCCTTTTACCATTGAAGACGAATCTGACGGAGGAGATGAACTCAGGATGAAATTCCGTTTCTTGGATTTACGTCGCAATGTGGTAAAAAAGAATATTCTTTTCCGACATCGGTTATCAATAGAAATCAGGAATTACCTTAACCAACTTAATTTTGTTGAAATTGAAACTCCATTTTTAATCAATTCCACTCCTGAGGGAGCCCGTGATTTTGTTGTACCTTCTCGAATCAGTCAGGGTAAGTTTTACGCATTACCACAATCTCCTCAGACTTTCAAACAATTGTTAATGCTTGCAGGATATGACCGATATTTTCAGATTGTAAAGTGTTTTCGGGATGAGGATTTACGTGCAGACAGACAACCTGAATTTACACAGATAGACTGTGAGATGTCATTTGTATCACAAGAAGATATTTTGAAAATCTTTGAAGGTTTGATCAGGCATATTTTTAAAACCGTTAAAAATATCGATATCGACTGCATAGATCAAATCACTTATGCTGATGCCATGAAATATTATGGCAGTGATAAACCTGATCTTCGTTTTGGAATGCGCTTTACTGAATTAAATGATATTTTAAAGGATAAAGAGTTCAAGCTTTTCAACGAAACTGATCTTGTTGTAGGATTTGTTGCGGACGGTTGTGCCGGATATACTCGGAAACAACTGGATGAATTGGTTGATTTTGTACGTCGTCCTCAGGTGGGTGCCGGTGGTTTGGTTTATATATTGTGTCAGCCTGACGGAAATTACAAATCATCGGTTGACAAGTTTTATAATCAGGAAGATTTGAAAAGAGTTGCTGAAAAGTGCCATGCTAAGTCCGGAGATCTTATCCTGATAATGGCAGGCAAAACAGAAAAAACGCAAACACAACTTTCGCAACTTCGTTTGGAAATGGGAACAAGATTGGGCTTGCGTCGTCCGGGAGAATATAAACTGCTATGGGTTATTGATTTCCCTTTATTAGAGTGGGATGAAGAGACACAACGGTTTTATGCAAAACACCATCCATTTACAGCTCCCAAACCCGAACACGAAAGTATTTTAGAGACTAATCCCGGGGCAGTAAATGCCAACGCTTATGACTTAGTAATCAACGGCACTGAAATTGGGGGCGGTTCCATCAGAATTCATGATCAGGAGCTACAACGCAGAATGTTCAGAGCACTTGGATTTAGTGATGACGATGCCCAGAAGCAATTCGGGTTCCTTATGAATGCTTTTCAATACGGGGCTCCTCCACACGGAGGCATTGCTTTCGGATTTGACAGATTGTGTGCGGTACTTTCTGACGTAGACTCTATTCGAGACTTTATAGCTTTTCCAAAAAATAATGCTGCCCGAGACACTATGATTGACGCTCCTGCGAGCATTTCCGAAGAACAACTTAAAGAATTAGGTTTAAAACTATAAGAACATAAGCAGATAGATATTATTCACAAAGTTAATATAAAACAATATGGAAAAAAATCTCGGAAACACATATAACTCATTCAGTTTACTTGGTTTTATTTGGAATTGGCGTTATACATTATTGATTGTTTGTATAGTGTCTGCTATTCTCTCTTTTACTTTTTCTACCAAAATTTTCATTCAACCCAAATTCAAATCCACTGCAATCATCTATGCTCCCAGAACTAATTCGGTTGCCAAAATACTCGTAAACGAACAGAATTATAATGAAAAACTAGACATGAAAGCCTATGCTGTTGAAGAAGAGACCGAACAGATGATGCAAATTTTAAACTCCAGAGATATTCAGGATGCCTTAATTAAAAATTTTAATTTATTAACTCACTACGATATTGACACCAACCAAAAATATTGGAAAACTAAAATTTATAAAGCACTCACTAACAATGTAAAAATTAAAAGAACTGAATATGGCGCTATTGCAATCATTGTTACTGATTGGGATCCCCAAACAGCTGCTGATATAGCTAATGAAATTACCTATCAATTAGATACCATAAAAAATAAGATTGAACATGAACGAGCTGCAACTGCATATTCTCTTCTTCAAAAACAAAATGATGAAATTTCTGCTGAAATAGAAAAGCTCAATGACTCCTTAAACATTATTATGGAACATGGGGTTTTTGACTTTGAATCACAGTCTGAAAGAGTAACTCAACAGTATGCCATTGCTTTGGCTCAGGGGAATACGGCCGCCACACAACGTCTTCAAGCAGAGCTGAATAAGCTTTCTACCTGGGGCCCCGTATCCGAATCATTGAGAGGTTTGCTCTTTAATTTTAGAGAATATCAAACTCTATGCAAATCCAAAATGATGGATGCTAAAATGGATATGGAAGCCCAAATGCCAGTTAAATTTGTAATTGAAAAAGCAACTCCTTCCGATAAAAAAGCCTATCCCAAAAAATCTATCATCATGATAGTTTCTACTTTATCAGCCTTTATTATGGCTATACTGACACTTCTAATGATGGAAAATATCCAAAACAACAAAAGGGTTTCAGCACAAAATAAAAATATTGAAGAAAACAAGGGCAGCAACATTTAGATGAAGCTAAACAGAAATATAGTTTTGGGAGTCAGTTTGGCTTTTATTTTGCTAAACTGTTTAGCCTTAACAAGGGAAATGTTTTTTATTCCTCTATTGTCCGGATCATTTATTTTACTATATCTTTTATTTTTCCGTGTGGATATTTTGATTTATCTCATGGCATTTATAACTCCTTTTTCAATTATAATTAAAAATAATCAGATTAATCTTGGTCTTTCAATGCCTTCAGAATTAATCATGATTGCCCTCACACTGCTTTTTCTTTTCCGTATTTTATATGATATCAAGCTTGACAGGAAAATTTTAAAACATCCAATATCCATTGTCATATATTTTTATTTGATTTGGTTATTGATAACTTCAATTACCAGTGAAATTCCGATAGTTTCGTTCAAGTTTTTGGCATCAAAAATATGGTTTATTGTCTCTTCTTATTTTGTTGTAATACAGTTAATTAAAGACGACGTTAACAATGCCATAAAATTCTTTAACTGTTATGCCGTAGGTTTAGCTATAATAGTTTTAATTACAACTATCCGTCATGCAGGAATGGGTTTCTCAGAAGATAGTGGACATTGGGTCATGTCACCTTTCTACAACGATCATACTGCCTACGGAGCAATACTTGCCTTCTTTTTACCCATTTCAATAGGTTTCTTTTTTTTACCTGAAAATAATAAATGGAAAAAAACAGGCTATTTAATTTTGTCAATAATATTTATTGTCGGCTTTTATCTTTCATTCAGTCGTGCCGCCTGGATAAGTTTCATAATTGCTGCAGGTGTTTGGGTGGTTTTAAAACTTAGGATTAAATTTTCATGGTTTATTGTTGGAATATCATCATTATTTATTCTTTTTTATTTTTTCTCTGATGATCTTCTCTATAAAATGAGTCGAAATTCACAGGATTCTTCAGGAAATTTCGTTGAACAGGTTCAGTCAATATCCAATATTTCAACTGATGCTTCTAATGTGGAAAGAATAAACCGTTGGGTAGCAGCTAAAGGAATGATTATAGAACGCCCAATAGTAGGATGGGGACCCGGAACTTACCAATTTGTTTATGCTCCTTTTCAGAAAGGAAAATATAAAACAATCATTTCGACAAACTTTGGAACCGGAGGTAATGCCCATAGTGAATACATAGGACCATGGGCTGAAACAGGAACTGTCGGTCTTTTTGTTATTTTGGCTCTAGTAATTTTGATTTTATACTACGGTATTCGCACTTACATCAGGATAAAAGATACAAAACTTCGTTTATTAAGCTTAACATTCTCACTATCCCTAATAACCTATTTCATACACGGAGGATTAAATAATTTTCTTGATACTGACAAATTATCTCTCCCCTTTTGGGCTTCCTTTGCAGTCATTGTGGTGTTAAATTCATTATATCTGAATAAAAACAAAGAAGAGATAGAAACTTTAAGATAATAAATGTAATCGGAAATAATAATTCTAAATAAGTTCCTCTCTATTTATAAGTTTCTTTCGGGATGAAAACTATATTAATCTTCAGATTCAGAAGCTACAAATTCTTTATAGGCAGACAATACTTTTGATTTTGAAAGAAAACCGACATATTCTTGGTCTTGAGTTATAACAGGTAAATTAAAGTTTTGGGATACATTAAATTTTTCAATCACATCTTCTCCACTATCCGTCTCATAAACAAATATTTCAGGAGTAATCATCAGATCTTTCACAAAAACATAGTCATAAAGTTCCTGTTTGAAAATTATATCACGATGTTGGTCCATTACAAGCAATCCTGCAAAACGATTATTGTCATCCAATACCACAAATAGATTCCGTTTACACTTAGCAATCAAATTGGTATAATCTCGCAAAGAGCTATGAATAGAAATTGTCAGGATATCATAATCAATAAGACTTTGCCATTTTATTCTTTTCATAGCAAATTTATCCTTGTTATGGGTTTTTAAAGCTCCCATTTCAGCAAGTTTTTTTGTATAAACAGAATATTTTTCAAAAGGATGTACAGTAAGATAGGCCACAGAAGCAGTAATCATCAGGGGAACAAGCAGTACATATCCTGTTGTAAGTTCCGCAATCAGAAAAATGCCGGTAAGAGGAGCCTGCATGACACCTGCCATGACACCTGCCATACCTGCAAGTATAAAATTGATAACAGGAAGGTCCAATCCTAAATAATAATTAAGAATTTCCGACACAAAAAAACCAGAAAAAGCTCCTACAAACAAACAGGGAGCAAACACGCCACCCACACCACCTGACGAAGTTGTCAAAGCCATTGCAATTACTTTCACCAAAATAACTAAGGCAATAAAAACTAAAAAAACAAAATGAGAATCCGAAATAAAAGAAATCGGAGAATGTTGAAAAATGGGAAAGGCATTACCGTTAATAATGGCATTAACACTTTCATAGCCTTCACCATAAAAGACAGGAAAAACAAAAATCAGCCCACCAAGAAAAAGGCCTCCAAGCAGTGCCTTAATATAGCGATTTTTAAATTTTCCCATCCACTTTTCAATAAATCTAAGCATTCGGAGAAAATAGACTGAAACGAAACCGGCAAAAATGCCAAGAATTATATAAAAAGGAATATTTTGAAGTTGATAGGTGCTTGTAAAAGGAATGCTTAACATCACATTTTCTCCTAGAAAAAAGATAGAAAGTAACGTTCCTGTGGCAGCAGAAATTAATAGTGGAAGAATAGCAGCGGTAGTGAGGTCAAGCATTAGTACCTCAACAGCAAAAACAATAGCTGCAATAGGAGCTTTAAATATGGCAGCCATAGCAGCGGTTGAACCACATGCCAGCATAAGCCTGGTGTTTTTAGGCGAAAGATTAAAAAATTGGGCTAAATTCGATCCCACAGCAGCTCCTGTCAGCACAATTGGGGCTTCCAAACCGACGGAACCGCCGAAGCCCACCGTAATTGTACTGGCAATCATAGATGAATATATATTATGTCGCCGCAATTTGCCTTTGCTTTTACACATTGATTTTAAGACAATACTAACCCCATGACTAAGATTGTCTTTTACCAACCTCACAACATACCACATTGTCAGCACTATCCCAATAAATGGAAAGGCAAGATATAAATAATTAATCTCGGCTTCCGGAAAAGCATTCCCAAGAATAGAAGTTGTGAAATGAAGCAGATTTTTAATAATGATAGCAACAGTAGCTCCAAAAATACCTGTAAAAAAACTCAGCAACAAAACAGTATTAGGGATTCCGATTTTTTGTTTAATCGTACGTCTTAATTTTACAAATTTAACCAACAACTGCTTTAGCACTTTATATAATTTTGCGGCAAATATAGAAAAAATGGGCACATGTAGCATTTAAATATCGAGTTTAAAACCAACAAAATAGGTTCGGGGCAATGAGGGGCCATAAATATAATCAGAATCTCGGTAGATTCCATAATCAATATCTTTTTGGAAACTGTTAAAAATATTCTTTACTCCGGCATTAAGTTGAAGAATTGAATTGTCTGAAAGAGTAAAATTATACGTTACTTTAAAATTTAAATCAAAAAAATCAGATGTTGTTTCTTCCCTATCTTCCAAAATATACCCCGCAAAATGTTGCACCAGCATACTTCCGGTATAAACTCCTGACAAAGAGAAGACTGCTTTTTTCTTTAAGTAGTAGTTCAGGGTCATAAATCCATAGTGATCGGGAGTTCTGAACATTTTTTTCTGTGGAGATAATTTTGGGTTATTTGACCAAGATTCAGCTTTCAGGTAAAGACTTTGCTGAAAAGTATATCCTAGTTCCAGATTAAGGTGGAATGGAAAAGCTATCCGATAATTTAAATTAAGCCCCCCGACAAAAGCTCCAGAACTATTTCTGCGTTCCAAGACCAAAGCTCCTGATTCATTGGGACCAATTTCATAAAGAATAAAAACTCCATTAAGTTGCGTATAAAATCCTTCAATCAGAAAATTTGTCTTAGTTCTTCTGAAATTTTTGCTCAAGTCAACAGCTCCGTTCAAAGTATGTGAATATTCGGGTTTAAGATTATCATTTAGATTAATAATAACCTCTCGTCCACCGATTATATTTGAATGTAAATCAGAGTCATATGTTTGTGGCGCTCTGTAACCTGAAGAATAACCTAATCTTAAAATCACAGACTTTGAAGGACTAAATCTGATGTTTAATCTTGGACTAACAATTGGTTTTTTGATAAGGTTATGTTTATCAACACGTACAGCGGCTAAAATAGTCCATTTATTATTTGTCCATTCGTTTTGCAAAAAAGCTCCTAAAAGGTGCACTTCCTGATTTAAAGAAATATTTTGGGTAAGGGCAATATCTTTTAACAAATCAAAGTCATACTCAACTCCTACCATAAATTGGGCAGGCATAAAAAGAAACTTTTTCATAAACAAGGTATATTGTCCTCCGTTTGAAGAAGTAATTTCTGAAGTTCTGCTATAGCCATCCGGATCATGATGTACACCTTCATAGCTATCGCGTAATGCATAATGAGTCGAAGAAAAGAAGAGAAAGCGATGCTTCCCGTTTTTTGAATAGTAATCAAAAGTAAGATTCCCTTCATGTAAATCCAGCTTATATTCTCCTGCAATATTAGCAATTTCCACCGGAAGATAAAGGCTATCTCCGCCTCTTCTGTATTCGTTTGTATAATGGTATTCAACTGTAAGCTTGGTAAAGCCATTAAATTTATGGTAGGCTTTTGCTCCGATATTAGCTCCTTTCAACTTTCCGATATCGCTGATTCCGTCATTATTATCATCATACTGGTGTCTGTATCGTATGGCTCCGAAAAATGAGGCTCCGGTTTGAATATTGGGAGAGACAAAAGATGCATTAAAAAAGGAATTGTTATCAATTGCTTTTCCTCCTATAAGACTTGTATTATTTGCAATAGAAATTCCGTTACAAAAAGCATCCTTGGTAATAATATTTATTGTTCCTCCAATTGCATTTGATCCAAATGCAGCAGAACCACCCCCTTTTGTAATTTCAATTCTTTTGATCATATTAGAAGGTATTTGCTCAATTCTGAACTGATTGGCAACTGTTCCCAGAATTGGACGACTGTCAATTAATATCTGGGAATAATGACCTTCAAGGCCATTAATTCTAACTTGTTGCATTCCACAAGTTTGACAATTAGTTTCTACTCTAACTCCCGACAAATAGTTAAGACTTTGGGAAAGGACACATGAATTGGTGTTTTCAAGAGCTGCCTGATTGAGTACATTGACAACAACCGCAGATTTTGGGAGATCTGTTTCCAAACGGTTTGAAGAAACCACTACTTCATTTATATTTAAAGGAGAAGGTTCCATTTCAATATTCAATTCCAGAACATTTCCCTTTTCTAAAACAACCTCTTTCTCCAAACCTGCATATCCAATGCTGGAGACCACCAAAACATATGAACCCTTTGGAATTCCCCCCATATAATAATCTCCCAACTCATTGGTAAAAGTGCAAAAAGTAGTCCCTTTTATTGAGACTGATACAAATTTTAAAGCAGTTTTATCTTCTTTATCTATAATTTTACCTCTAATTCCACAGAGCTCATCTTGTGCAAAAGAAAAGGCACAAACTAGCAATAGGGATAATATGGCAATGATATATTTTTTCATTTATTTTTTTATTAATATTAATTTTAGTGATAACTAGTCATCATAATTATTATTATGAATTTTATTATCTATCATCTACTTAGATAAGAATTTTAAATATTTGAAATTATAAAAAATAATAGATAGATGGGGGAGCTCTTAGAGATGGGTTTTTTAAGTAAGAAGAAATTAATAACGTTTGATTTATATCAATAGAAACATTATTCAGAAAAAATAAATGAGGATTCAAATCATAAAAGTCAATACTAAACTCATCAGAAAAGAATATGGAGGGATCATTTTCAAAATTACAACCACAATGAGAGTCATGATGTTTTTCAGAAAAGGGGGCATGATGATCATGATGAGCAACACAAGGGTAGGAATGAGCAACAATAATCCCATCAAAAATATGAATATGATAAAAATAGGAGATTCCGCCCAGATAAAAAGAGATTAGGACAACAAGAAAGAGGGAGCCCAACTTTCTAAATGATTTTATCCTAAATATTTTAATCATTTGCAATTAATAATTTGATGCAAATATAAAAAAAATAGAATAAGAGAGAAATGACGTTATTGAGGTAAAAAAAAAGCTGCCAAATAGTAGGGCAGCTTATAATTAAAAAATCAGACTAATCTCTTCTCGGAGGTCTGTTATTATTATGAGGTCTATCATTACGAGGTTTGTCTTGAGAAGGTCTAGGGCGAGCAGGTCTGTCATCTTCCTTATAACCTTCCGGTTTCGGAAGGAGCACTTTGTGAGAAAGTTTTAATTTCCCGGTTTTTTCATCCACAGCGATTAATTTAACCTTAATTTCATCCCCTACTTTAAGAACATCTTCCACATTTTCCAATCTACGATATTCAATTTCAGAAATATGAAGCAACCCATCATGACCGGGAATAATTTCCACAAAAGCACCGAAAGGCATAATATTCTTCACTACACCATCATAAATTTCTCCAATTTCCGGGACAGCAGTAATAGCCTTAATGCGTTTGATAGCTCTATTAATATCATCCACATTTGCAGCAGCAATGTCAATAATCCCATACTCACCCACCTCTTCAATATTGATAATTGTATTTGTTTCACGTTGCATTTCCTGAATAATTTTTCCGCCGGGTCCAATAACGGCACCAATTTGTTCGCGGGCAATTTGCAGTTGAACAATACGCGGAACAAAGGGCTTATAATCTTCGCGGGGAGCAGGCATCGCTTCATTAATTTTATCAAGAATAAATAGCCGTCCTATTCTCGCTTGTTCCAAAGCTTCAGCCATAATTTTAGAAGAAAGACCATTTATTTTAATATCCATTTGACAGGCCGTAATTCCATTTTTGGTTCCGCATACTTTAAAATCCATATCCCCCAAGTGGTCTTCATCACCCAAAATATCTGAAAGAATAGCATATTTACCGGTTTCACTATTAGTAATTAAACCCATTGCTATTCCTGAAACAGGATTTTTAATTTTAACTCCACAGTCCAACAATGCCAAAGTTCCAGCACAAACCGTAGCCATAGAAGAGCTTCCGTTAGATTCCAGAATATCAGACACAATTCTCACAGTATAAGGAAATGCAGCATCTTCAAATGGAATTACTCCTTTGAGTGCTCTGTGCGCCAAATTCCCGTGACCAATTTCACGTCTTCCGGCACTCATAATTCTTTTAACTTCTCCAACTGAAAAAGGCGGAAAGTTATAATGTAACATAAACCGACTTGTTCCGTCAACTACAGCACCATCTATACTTTGTTCATCCAATTTGGTTCCAAGAGTACAAGTTGACAAAGACTGCGTTTCTCCTCTGGTAAAGATAGCAGAGCCATGAGCGGAGGGCAAATAGTCGGTTTCAATCCAAATTGGGCGAATTTGATCCAATTGACGTCCATCCAAACGAATTCTTTCATCAAGAATCATAGCACGCATTGCATCATATTGAACGTCATGATAATAACGATTTATCATAGGAGTTTTAGCATCTCTTTCCTCTTCAGGAATAGTTTCTAAAAACTCAGCTAAAATTGCATCAAATAAATCATTCCTTTCATGTTTTCCAACAAAAGATTTGGCAATTTCATAAACTTTTTCATAAAGCGTCTTATGCACCAAGGTGCGTAAATCTTCATCATTATTTTCGTGGCAATATTCTCTTTTAGGGCTTGCTTTTTCAACCATAGCAGCCAATTCAAGTTGGGCCTGACATTGAATCTTAATAACTTCGTGGGCAAAGTTAAGGGCATCCACCATGTCACTTTCTGAAATTTCTTTCATTTCCCCTTCGACCATCATGATATTATCCATGGAAGCGGCAACAATCATATCAATATCCGAATTCTCCATCTGTTCAATAGTAGGATTGATGACAAAAGAGCCGTCGATTCTACCAACTCTAACTTCAGAGATTGGACCGTTAAAAGGAATATTAGAAACAGCTAGAGCGGAAGAGGCGGCCAGGCAAGCCAGCGCATCCGGTAAATTATTTTTATCACCCGAAATTAAGGTAACAATAACTTGAGTCTCGGCGTGGAAATTATCCGGGAAAAGAGGTCTAAGCGCTCTGTCAACCAAACGGGCAATCAAAATTTCATATTCTGAAGGGCGGGCTTCACGTTTAAAAAAACCACCGGGGAAACGGCCAACAGCTGCATATTTCTCTTGATATTCAACCTGAAGCGGCATAAAATCAACATTGTCAGCGGCATCTTTTTTGGCACAAACAGTTGCTAAGAGCATCGTATTTCCCATTTTTACCACTGCCGATCCATCGGCTTGCTTAGCCAATTTTCCTGTTTCGATGGTAACCTGTCTGCCGTCACCAAGTTCAAAAGTTTTGTTTATTCCTAACATAATTATTCTGTGTTATTTTTTTGAATTTCTGAAAGAGAGAGAATATAGACTTTCACTTCCTTTAAAATAGAAAAAAAAGGCAATTTGAAAAATTACCTTTTTTTGAGAGTTGGCCAACTTACCGTTATTTTCTGAGCCCTAAAATCTTTACGATATTTCTGTATCTTTCTATATCCTGTACTTTCAAAAAGTCTAATAATCTTCTTCTTTTTCCAACTAAAGCAATCAGAGAACGTTTGGTTGTAAGGTCTTTTTTATTGGATTTCAGATGTTCAGTAAGATGTTTAATTCTGTGGGTAAAAAGCGCCACCTGGCTTTCTGGTGATCCTGTATCAAACTCAGATTTACCAAATTCCTTAAAAATGTTTTGTTTAACTTCGGGTGTTAAATACATAATAATCTACTCTTTTTTAATATTTTTCGTTTTAATTTTTTGGATTGCAAAAATACGAAAATTTTCTTATCTTTTTTCTATTCAGTATTTTTATTGAAAATTTTTCTATAATAAGTAAACTCCTAAAGAAAAAACCAAAAAAGGCTGCCGTTTTTTCGGCAGCCTTCCATAGTAATGATAAAAAATTATTTCTTCATTGCTTCAGGAAACAATGTTAACCTTACAAATTGGTCAGGAGTAAAATAGGCATTCATAAATTTAACAATATCCTCATTGGTAACGGCATTGACGCGTTTTTCATAGGAATTAATTGCATTAACATCATCACCGTAGTAATATTTTCCAATAATATAACTGTTCCAGAATTTATTAGTTTTAACATCAGTTTGATTAGTAGTTATAAGCTGTTTTTTAACTTTATCAAGGGTTTCTGGTTTCGGACCGGTTTTTTGAAAGCCTTTTAGAATATCGGTAACAGCATTTGCCAAATTGTCTGTATTATCCGGAGCACAACTAAACATAACCAAAGTAGTATAGGTTGATCTTGGATATTTTTCACTTACCATTTGGAGCATCGGTGAATAAACACCACTCATTTTTTCACGAATAGTTTCAATTAATTCAATTTGCAAAGCTTCCTCTATTTGATTAACAATCATATTATTTTCCAATGTCCATGGATATTCTTTGTTGAAACCCAACCCCACCCAACTTTGTTCTGCTGCTCCAAAATAGAGCGAATTATTTATCAGAGAAGCGGGAAATTGTTTTAAAACATCTCCTTTAAAATTCTCTCTTTCAATAGAAGTTGGAAGAGAAGCAATATAGGTTTCGATAAGATAATTCAAAGTATCTTCAGAAAAATTACCCACAAAGCTAAAAAGGAAATCTGCCGGATTTGCAAAACGCTGTTTATAAATTTGAAAAGCTTTTTCATAATTGGCAGAGGATACAAAATCTTCCGTATAGTTTAGGAGAGTAGCCTGATATGGATCGTTCTGAGAAAGGAGCCCGATAAATTCCCCAAAAAATTTATACATGGGATTTACCTTCAGCATTTTAACTTGTTCCATATTTTCATCAATAACAATTTTATAGACACTGGTATCATATCTTGGATTTGTAAAGAAAGCATTCAGATATTGGAAGAAAAGATCAAGGTCTTTGGGAGTAGAAGATCCTGAAAGGCCTTCCTCAATACTACCAATATAAGGTGTCAGTCCAAGTTTTTTCCCTTTTAATTTTTTTTCCAGAGAAGAATAGTTTAATTCTCCTATTCCGGCACGGTCAACCATCTGTGATGCAAAACTGGCTGAAGCCAAATCAGAAACTTCATAAAGGCTCATTCCACCCTTGCTTTGAGCTGAAAACAATATTTCATCATTTTTAAAATCTGTTTTCTTCACATAAACCTTAATTCCATTTGACAAAGTAAGTTCTTTTGTCCCAATTTCGGGGATTTCTTTTACTTCGATAATTTTGCCAGGGTTCAATAAATTTTTTTCAACAATATTCTGTTCTTTATAAGTATCCACATAAGGGGTAACATCTTGCAATGAAGGATCTTTAATAATAGACAAAACCTCTGCTTCTGTGGGTACAACAACGCCTTCTTTTTCAGGAGCAAGAACTACCGCAACAAAGTTATCCTGAGTTATCCATTTTTTTGCCAAATCATTAACCTCACTCAAAGTAATTTGTTCCAAATATTTATTTGCAAAAGCCAATTCTCTTTTAGCTCCGGGAATTGGATCTTGGTGAAGGAAATTGGCAACATATTCAGCGGCAAAATCTTCAGATTCAGTTTTGTCAATTTCTTTCACAGCAATGTCATATTGATTCAGCAACTCTTCTTTTGCTCTTTTCAACTCGCTTTCTAAAAATCCAAATTTAAGTACACGATAATTTTCTCTCATTAGGGTTCTGATGGCATCAGTAATTTTATTCTCCTTTGAAGAAGCCTGAGACATATAACAATCAACGGATCCAACTAAATCACTGTATCCGCAATAAGCTGCCACAAAAGGAGTTTTACTATCTTGCAGGATCTCACTTAGTCTTGAATTAATCATTAAATTGAATAATTCCTGTGCCATGTGAGTTTTGAAATCTCCGACAGTTTTCATTGTAAAATGAGGAAATTTTCTCACCAACATCACCTGACTTCCCATAGCTTCCTTATCCGTACATACTGCAACAAGAGGTTCTTTGTTCCCTTCAATTGGAAATTCTATTTTTTCACGACCATTTTTAACCGGTTTTATTTTACCGAATGTATTGATGATTTGTTGTTCCATTGCAGCAGGATCAAGATCTCCAACAACAACTATTGCCTGTAAATCAGTTCTGTACCAATCTTTATAAAAATCTTTAATGGTTTGGTATTTAAAATTTTGAAGAATTTCCAGTTTCCCTATTGGCAAGCGGTCGGCATATCTGGAATTAGTAAATAAAACAGGGAACCATTTTTTCTGCATTCGGTCGCTGGCACCAAGTCCCATCCGATATTCTTCGACAATAATTCCTCTTTCTTTATCAATTTCCTCATTATCGTATAGCAATCCATTAGCCCAACCATACAGAATATTCAAACCCATTTGCACATATTTAGGGTCATCGGTTGGCATTTTAATCATATAGACAGTTTCATCAAATGAAGTATAGGCGTTTAAATCAGCTCCGAAAGCAACACCAATTTTCTGTAATTCGCTAACCAATTCATTGCTCGGAAATCCTTTAATTCCATTAAATGCCATGTGTTCAGTAAAATGAGCCAACCCTTGTTGATTATCATTTTCCTGATTGGAACCGGCATTGACTGCTAATCGAAATTCAATCCTTTTTTCCGGTTTTTTATTTGCCCGGATGTAATAAGTAATTCCGTTTTCAAGTTTTCCAATCTTCACATTGGGATCCTTGTTTATCGGTGTATCTAAAGTTTGGGCATTTACTAGCATAAAAGATGAAATTAAAATGACCCATAATAAAGAAATTAATTTTTTCATTGATTTGAAGATTTATTATAATATTTAATTGATTCCGTATTTTGTAATTTATAAATCAGGGCGGCAAAGATATAATATTTTCTTCAATAATAAATAATGATGATAACCATTGAATTTATATAAAAAATAATGTATATTTGCATCATTATAAATTAATAATTTTTGAAATCATCTACATATGAAAACAAAACTTATCTGTTTTTCGTTTTTAGTTTGTTGCTTTTTGGTTTCTTTCGGACAAAATAACTTCCCATCTGATACAAAAAAAATATTCCTTTTAAGTTCTTATCACGATTCTTTTAAATGGGATCTTGGATTGGCAAAAGGATATAACCCATATTTGCAGAATGAAAATTTTGAATTATACATAGCTCATCTTGATACAAAGCGGACATTTATGAACAAGGAAAGAGAGCTTTTCTTATTAGATCTTTATAAAAAACTTTACAAAAATTTTAAATTCGATATTATATTAGCAACTGATGATCCGGCGCTTGAATTCATAAAAAACAATTTCAATGAGCTTGCTTTCTTAAAAAACGTTCCTATACTGGCATGCGGCATCAATAAACCCTCTTCCGAATATAAAACTATTATTTCTCAGACAAGAATTATCAGTGAAAATATATCAGCTGATGAAACTATTCTCCAAATCAAAGCATTCTTTCCGGATATACAAAATATTTTTATTATCAATGACTTTACCAATACAGGTATAGCCTGGGCAGAAGATATTAAAAGACAAGTAACCAAAATTTCAAAACAAGTGGAAGGAATAAATTTTATATACAACGAAGATATTCCTTATATTGATTTAATAAAAAAAATAAATTCACTTCCCCAAAACTCGGCTTTATTAGTTGGAGCCTATTTTCAGGATTCAGAAAAAAAATATTTCCCCAGTGATGATTTTTATAATGGCCTTGCTACTGAAACAAACCTTCCGATTTTCGGTCTTCTCAGTGATCTTTTTAACAAGAAAGTAGTAGGCGGAAAAATGAATAGCGGTGAGAGTCATGGAAATTTATTGGGAAAAGAAGCAGTCCGCATTTTAAATGATTCACTCTCCTTACCCGACTTAAATGGAAAAAATAAAGACCTGAATAAATGGATATTTAGTTATCCTGCCCTAAAAAAGCATGGTTTATTGAACGTTAAACTTCCTAAAAATTCTACAATTTTGTATAAACCGCAGACATTTTTTGAAAGAAACAGCATTTATTTCAAATTTCTCTTTCTCTTTACAGGCTTACTAATAATAGTGTCGGTTACCATAATGATAATAAATATTTTTCTGCACCGAAATGTTATTATCAAAACGAAAGAATTACAAAATTTGATCATTAAATTTGAATTTTTTATTTCTGAAATGCCTATCGGGTATATTGAACTTAATAAAAATTTCGAGATATTAAAATGGAATAAATCTGCTGTAAATATTTTCGGCTATAAAGAAGAAGAAGTTTTGGGCAATAATCTGCTCAATTTTATGATCAATAAGGAAAAAGTTGAACATGCAAAAAAAGTATTTCACAATGTTCACTTTAATAATTCAATTTCACAATCAACCCAAATTAAATCAAAAAGCGGAAAAACTATCGATTGTGTATGGTATATTACAAAATATACTGTTGTAAATGAATTATCCTGTTACTTCTGCATGGTTGTGGATGTTTCTGAGAATTTAAGATTGAGGAAAAATTTGGAAAACATGCTTAAAAGGAGCAAGGATTTGATGCAAAATAATGACATGTTTATGGCTTCTACAATTCACGACTTAAAGAATCTACTTACCCCGATTCTTAGTTACTCCGAATTAATGATGTTAGAGAATCTCCCAATAGAAAAAATGAAACACATTTCTGAACAGCTTAATAAAAGTGCCACTAACTTAATTCAGATTTTTAATGACACACTTAATAATAACAAAATTTTAGGTACTTTTAAAAAGTTTGAGCCAAAAGAATTTTCTATCTATAATTTAATTCAAAATATCCTATTGCTAACAAAAAGTAACTTTGAACAAAAAAATATTTCTATTGAAAATCTTATTGAACCCGAACAAAAAGTATTTGCTGATTCTGAAATGATTAATTCAGTAATTATGAATCTTTTACATAATGCCGGGAAATTCACCCCTGAAAACGGAAAAATCACATTCTTCGGTAAAAAATTTCAGGATAACTACTATGAAATTAGTATCAAAGATACCGGAGTCGGTATTAATCCTGAAAAAATTAAAGACTTGTTTACCAATAATAAATACTTTACTACTAAAGGAACTGCAAGCGAAACAGGCACAGGACTTGGGCTTATACTTTGCAATGATCTGATTATGAAAAATAATGGCACTATAAGGGCTGAGAATAATAGTGACGGACCCGGAGCTACATTTTCAATTACATTGCCTATCAAAAATTAATAATTAATCTTTTTTATTTGTCAATAAAGTAATTGTTCCATGCAAGGAAATTGTAAGAACTCCAGAAAGTGTCTGAACAAAAACATCACAAACGTAGAAATAGGCTCCGTCAGGTAATAATTGTTTTGAAATATAGTCGGTACCATCCCAATTTATATCCGGATTATTAGTCTTAAAAACAATTTTTCCCCATCTATTATGTACTTGAAAATCAATTTTTTGAACATTTGTATAGGGAAAAGGAGTAAATAAATCGTTTATCCCATCCTGATTTGGCGTAAAGACATTAGGCAAAGAATAGGTCATACATTCATTGTAATCAAAACAAGTAACTGAACTCATTGACGAATAATTGCCATTTGAATCAACTAAAACCAAGGCAAAACAACCCGTTATAAAATTAATATGATCAATAGTTATGCTACAAGGTTCAATATAACATGAATTGTTTTCAATCATAAATGAATCAATAGCAGTAAAAGGAGCATTATAAGTAGGCTTATAATAAAGATAATATTGATATACATCAAGATAGGAAGAATCTGTATTAAAATACCAGGTCAGTGTAACTGTTTCGCAATCAGTTATTGCATTAACTGACGGAATTTCAGGAGGAATATTGTCAATAGGATAGGCACATATTTGCTGAGAACGATTATATAAAGGGAAAATAGAATCGGGTACAAAATAACCTCCTATTGATCGGATATAATAACAATATTCAACCCCATTTATTAATTCATCATCAATATAATACTGATTAGCTGTTATATCTAAAGAGTCATATTGAGCTGTCAAATTATTATAACGATAAATTACATAATCAATATTTGTCCATGGCACCTGCTCATTCCAGGAAAGTTTCAACATTCTGTCCGATGGTAAAAGATTTAAAAAAACTGAATTTGCCACATCTGATGTTTCAATAATGACTATAGAGTCACCCCTATAGCCCCAGATTTCGACCTTATAAAAATAAGTCAATATTTTAGTATTCAGATTTGTATCTGTCAAAAGAGTATCGGAAATTGAATAGGTTGTTCCAATCTGTTGAAAATTATTATCCTGCGAAGTTTTCCTAAAAATATGGTATTCATAATCGGGCCCCGGAAATTGGGCAGTGTCGATTTCCACCGGTCTTCTCCATTTTACATTTATAATTCCATATTCAACACTTGTTTCATCAACATCTACATTAGTAATAACCGGAGCATCATCCAAAAGGTATGTGCAGACTTCATCCGACACATAACTCTCAGCATTATCAGAAAAAAAGGCAACAATGCGATAACAATATTCATTAGCATGAAATGAGGGCATCACAGAACCATCATCGACAAAAGTAGTATCAAGATAATTGCTTGTATATCCAATCAATTGATATCCTTCTTCATCGGGCATTCCTGTTTCACAATAATCGGGAATAAAGGGATTACTTGAACGACGTTTATAAATCTTATATCCAACAGCATTTGTACAGGTATGTGGAGACCAGGAAAGAAATATATTATTGGCAATCGAAATAGCTGCAAGATTTTCGGGTTTAGGTGCTATTACTTTTATATTAACCGTCTTGTAACTTGACAAATTCACTTGCGGTCCATTATCAGTTGCCTTAAATAAAACACTATAGGGGTTTAATCTGACATGGTTACAATTGGTAACCCATTCAAATTGTGAACTGATAGGAGGAGCACCCGAGACTTCCGGAAATGTAGCAGGAGAATTTAATATTTCAAAAGGGGCTCCCGTAGCAGATAGCGAAACATGAGAAGAGTTAATATCTGTTGCTGAAACAGTAAAAGTCAAATTTGTACCTGCTAAAATACAAGTATCTTCTATGATTGTGATAACAGGTGGAACATTATCACATGCAACAATGGCAATTTGCATATCTCTGACCATACTTCCAATCATAACACCATTTCTGTATTCTTTAATCAAAATAGCAATATTATATTCTCCGACTAAAATCGGGGCATCCCAAACCAGATCCCCGGTATAAGGATCAATAGAAATAGAGGTAGAAGCTGCCGGAAGTAAATAACCCGGAATATTCTCTCCATTATATCCACGACAGGTAATCAAACTATAAGCCAGACTATCTCCGTCAGGATCATAGGCTCCAGGATTATGATAGTATGTGATGTTTAAACAGCCATCATCAATTGGCGGATTTAAAAGGACAGGGGAAGAATTGCTTCCTAAGAAAGGGTTGATAATTAAAATCGTTTCAATAAAAAAAGGAATGTTCACAGAATTGGGAATATTTACAATGCCGGCATTTCTGTTCGGATCTTCAAAAGTAATGGAATAACTGCCGACAGCCGGAAAAGTATGCTGAGTTACATAAATATTGATAGAAATGTCATTACCTAAATTAGTCTTTGAAGTTCTGTCTACAGTAGAACTACTTCCGTCACCCCAGTAAATATCAATTTGAGGACGATCTGCCAAACTTGGAGTAAAGGTATAGGTGGTAACAGTAAATTCATAAGTAAGTCCACTCAGATATCTGTATGAAATTTCTCCAGCCCTCTGATGAGTTGCTAAAGCAAAAGTAGTGCATGATAAAAAAAGTAGAAATAAAAAACACTTCCTAAAGAACATTTTCAGCTATAAATTATGGCAGCAAAGATACAATAAAATGTGAAAAATAAAGGGTACAACAAATCCACTACTCACTGATTAAATAAAGAAAAGAAGAAAAATCGGTGGTGCTTTTTCAGAACGTCCAATGCATTTGCACTTTTCTCTTTTTTTTCTATTTTTGCCATTAAAATT
>JAGVVH010000184.1 GCA_019135895.1 Bacteroidota bacterium
TCTACAGAAAACCAAAGCTGAGTCAGTTGCCAAGTATTATGATACCTTTTTTCAGCATTTCTCAAGTTGGGAGTCATTATGTTGTGCTTCAATTAATGAATTGGCAGAGATCTTGAAGCCGCTTGGTCTATATAATCATAGAGCAAATCGAATATATAAAATTGCTCAAGAATACAAGAACAATAACGGGATATTGCCTCAAGATATCGAATCTTTAGAGGAGACCAACCTTTCAACTGTTTATATCTCCAATGCGTTCAAATTATTCATATTGAATAAAAAAGCCCC
Organism: Bacteroidota bacterium; assembly: GCA_019135895.1. Classification (GTDB taxonomy): domain Bacteria; phylum Bacteroidota; class Bacteroidia; order Bacteroidales; family WCHB1-69; genus JAGVVH01. The sequence continues at coordinate 289 of JAGVVH010000184.1, forward strand.
TCTTCTTGATGTGAACATGTCTCGACTTCTCAGGCGATACTTTTGCAACCGGGAATTCATAGATATTAGGAATGACAAAATGATTCAAGAACTGGCTAATGTAGTCGTCAATGTCGATGCCTGTAAAGAACTTAATTGGGCAATACTCGATTATGGAGCCTTGGTCTGTAAATCATCAAAACCGTTATGTAATAGATGCAATCTTAGGTTTATCTGTGATTATTACCAAAATATGACAAACACGGAATCTGATTTACTGTTTTCTGAACCACAATTAACCTTTAATTATGGTACCCCCAAAAATACAGATCCTTCAAAGCCATTGAGGCTTCTATCTCTGTTTTCAGGATGCGGTGGTATGGACATAGGTTTCGAGGGAGAATTTATCGTTCACAAAGACTCTATTAATTCTGAATCTAATTCTGATTTTATTAAATCCTTTGTAAATGAGAATTATGTATTATTAAGTCCAACAAAATTTCAAACAGTTTTTGCAAATGACATTCTTGAAGAAGCGCGAAATGCATGGGTATCATATTTTCAAAAAAGAGGGTATGATGCAAGCATATATAGAGTTGAAAGCATTGTTGATCTAGTAAAAGCACACAGACTAGGAGCTGAAATTTTCCCAGGGAATATTGATATTGTCACAGGAGGGTTTCCGTGCCAAGACTTCAGTATGTCAGGGCTACGGAATGGTTTCAACTCCCACAAGGATCACAAAGGCAAACTAATAAAATCGGAAATTCCGACAATCGAGACTAGGGGCAAATTGTACATGTGGCTTAAAGATGTAGTAGAAATCACAAAGCCTAAGATATTTATAGCAGAAAATGTCAAAGGCTTGGTCAACCTTTCGAATGTAAAAAAAATTATACAGAACGATTTTGCTAGTGCAGATGAGAATGGTTACATAGTTCTCGATCCGCAAGTACTCCATGCTGCTGATTATGGAATCCCTCAATCAAGGGAAAGAGTAATTTTTATTGGAATTAAGAAATCAGCACTTAAGCCTTCTGCATTAATAGAATTATCTAAGAAAAACCTGACTGACGACTATAACCCTTATCCAAAACCGTCTCATGCATTTAATAATAAAAATAGTCATCTAAAACCTCCGGTCACCCTAAAGGTGATTTTGGATTATCTTAAAGAGCCAGAAGATTCAATAGATCCCTCACAGAAAATTTATTCAAAAGCTAAATACATGGGTAAACACTGTCAAGGACAGAGTGAGGTAAACATGAACGGGATAGGTCCTACGATAAGGGCTGAACATCATGGTAATATTGAATTTAGAAGATTATCAAAAGAGCATGGTGGTAAAATTATACGGGAGCTTGAAATGGGGCTTCAAGAAAGACGGTTGACTCCTAGAGAGTGTGCTCTAATTCAAACATTTCCACCTGATTACCAATTTGTAATCTCCCAAAGTGAAACCAGATTTATTGTCAGTGCTTCTTCAGCCTACAGGTTAATAGGCAATGCAGTGCCTCCGTTATTAGCTTATCATTTAGCGAAAAGACTGGAAAAACTCTGGAGTTTATATTTTAAATCTTGAACAAAATGGTTATATCAGTTAATCCTAAACCCGACCAATCTGAGTTTGCCAAGCTATTAAATAAAACAGTTACTGTCCTTCAATCCGAAGCAAACCAAAAGCCAAAAATCTACTTACGATTACTAGGGAGAGACCTTGAAAAAACAGTGGTCGATATAATGTCCGATAAGGCAAGGGGGACGGAGTTCGAAAATACAATCGAGCTTATATCTGGGCAAAAATTTCCTGATATAATTGCAATGAATTATTTTGGAGTGGAGGTAAAAACCACTAAACAAGACCATTGGATAACAACCGGTAATTCAATTATGGAAGGTACAAGGGTTGAGGGAATCGAAAGAATTTATATGTTGTTCGGGAAAATGATTAATCCAATAGCTTTCAAATGTAGGCCTTATGAGGAGTGTCTTTCAGATGTGGTCGTAACCCACTCACCCAGATACCAAATTGATATGGATTTAGCGAAAGGCAAAACTATTTTCGATAAGCTTGAGATACCTTATGATCAACTAAGGAAACAAGACAATCCATTCAAACCAATAGTAGACTATTATAAAAAGTCGCTTAAGCCCGGGGAAGATTTTTGGTGGCTTGAAAGTGGAGACGGGAAGTCTAAAGGGCTAATAATTAAGTTATGGCATAACATTCTTATTGAAAAGCGTCAAGAGTATAGAATAAAAGCTATGATTCTTTTTCCTGAGCTATTCAGCGATAGACAAGATAAATACAACAGAGTGGCTATCTGGCTAGCAAACCTAGAGGGGGTTGTATGTAAAAATATTCGGGACGTTTTTACCGCTGGTGGCCAAAGTTATATTACATGGAGGGGGAAGGTGTAGGATAGCATACCTAGAATTATTATCAATCTAGCAGAAAAACGCAATGGATTGATTTAGTGTCTGATAATGCTAGCTCACATGATCTGTCAATTAACCTTAAAGCATTCCTTAAAGCAGAACTGTAGTTACTTCTCAGATTGGGGTTTTCAATTTCTTGAACGCATCATTCAGGAGGTTGTTGGTGCTAAATGTGTGCAGCATAAATAATGATGAAGCTTGGATTAGAAGGCCGGAGGTTATAGAAACCGTGTGTCAATGATGTTGTAAGAGTCAATTCCTTAATTCTCTAATTTTTTTCTGATTTAAATGAATTCGTATCTGCGAATATTATTTCTGCAAATAAATTTTGTATTGGCACGAGAACTGATGAACTCTGCCGCATAGGCTTCGAAGAAGGGACCTTCATCATTTCTTGCATTTCCGATGTCCGTAAGCATTCGGCCTGCTACATGTTGACAGAGGCCTGACCATAGACTATCTTGCCACGGTTAGGATTCAATACAACTTTCTTAGAGTTCTTTGATATTCTGTTAAAAGTAGATG
>JAGVVH010000386.1 GCA_019135895.1 Bacteroidota bacterium
AATTGTTAGTGCAAGCGGAGATATTAAAGTAAATGATCTTGGAATGGCTAGAGTTGGTGACGCGGTTGTTGGGTGTCTAACAGGAATTATTAGTACTGGAAGTGGAGATTCGTTAGGAAATAGTTAAAAATGGAGATATAAATGCATCAATCTTCTTTGAGTGAGATGAAAAAATTTTTTGAGAAATATATTTATCAAAATTATAAACACACAGATACTATTTTAGATATCGGAAGTATAGACATTAATGGATCTTATAAAAATTTACTTCCAACTGAATGGTTATATAAAGGATTAGATCTTCAATCAGGAAAAAATGTTGATATAATTGCTACGTCTCTTTATGAATATCCAATTGAAGATAATACTTATAGAATTGTCATATCTGGACAATGTATGGAACATGTACAAGATCTTCACAAATGGATTAAAGAAACAACAAGAGTGACACAAAAGGCTGGAATATTGTGTCTAATTGCCCCAACATCTTGGGTCGAACATCGTCATCCAGTAGATTGTTGGAGAATTCTTCCAGATGGCATGAGATTTTTATTTGATCTTGCCGGCATAAAACCAATAGAAGTCTATCATAACACCCCAGAACATGATTGTATAGGAATAGGAGTAAAACTGTGATAACAATACAAATAACAGATGGAAAAGATAATATAGTTTCTGAAGATCAAATATGTGTTGGTAAATCTGACATTTTAGTATTTCAAATAACAGATTCAAATTTATCACAACAAACAATTGAAAAAAATATTAAAAATTTAAAAGAAAATTATCAACAAATATTTAATAAAAAGAATACCAATCCAACATCGATAATTTTACCTCATTATATTTCTTTAAAAGTTCTTAAAATCTCAGACGAATAGTTATATAGAAAGGTATAATCAAAAACCATGGAAATGTTTGATAATATAAAATGTAGCTATCCATTACCAATAAACAATGCTAATTTATCTAAAGAATTATTTCAAACGAAAAGTACCCCAGCACAATTATTAGATCTTTGTCAACTACCACCCGCTAAAGCAGGTGGCTTGAGTAAATAATAATTTTATTTAAGCTAACTTATTTTAGTAGCTGGTACTGAACAGGCACTGGACGCTTTAGCGTCCAAGGATCTGATTTAGTGTTCACTCCGGGATGCCACTCCCAGCTCCGGACACTGGAGGTAAATCTTTTATAGATAAGTCCTCATTGTCAACATAGTAGGTAACGAAGTTGGTATTACACTAGACCAAGCAGAGGGAGACCGAACTGATCCGATCTATGGGTCAACAAATTGGAGTATTAGACACGCTTTATAATTATCTATCACCCGCTAAAGAGGGTGATAGATTCAGATTAGATTTAGTTTCTTTTGCTTCTCCTCCACCGCCTAAAGGCGGAGATTTTCGAAGCGGTTATTAGAAACTGATATCTCAAATGAAAGGATCAAAACCGAGACAATGACCATAAGAGAAGATATTATCAAAAATAATCTCAATAGTTTAATTGGAAAAACTGTTTATGTGATGTTCGATGATAAAATTGTAATTGAAACTATTCAATCAATTGATGAATATCAACTATTTTGCAAAAAATATATAATACAAATGGATAAACAATTTTTCTACTCGATGGAAGAACTTATTGATTATTTAATAAAAACTAAAGCAGAGATATAGGAAAGTAAATAGGTCATCTATCACCCTCTTTAAAGGGTAATAGATTCAGATTAGAATTAGTTTCTTTCGCTTCTCCTCCACCGCCTAAAGACGGAGATTTTCGAAGCGGTTATTAGAAACTGATATCTCAAATGAAAGGATCAAAATCGAGACAATGAACCAATATGTCCATACTACAGGTGATATTATTGAGCCAAATCAATTGAAATTAATAGATAAATATGTAAACAATTATTTGTTTAGTTTAATTGCCGGTTTGCGGCAAGGTTCATTTGGATTCGATACTTTACATCGAATTACTCAAGAAATTATTGAGTATAAGAAGGTGTTAGGAAATGATCGAAAATTTTTTATAGACTCTGGTGGTTATAGTATTATAGCTGGAGATGTATCTCCTAGAGATATTTCAAAATTTATAGAGTGTTATAACTTATTCTTAGACAGGGATGCTCCAGATAATTGTGATCATATTTTTAGTCTTGACATCCCTATCTTTCTTAAATACAAAGAATTTAATACATCTAAATATATTTATGAAATGAATTTAAAATCAATTCAAGAATCTAAAAAGATTCTTTTAAAGAATAAAGAATTATTTGATAAGTTTATATATGTTTGGCAGTTTAAGCTTCATAAACAGAACACTATTTGGAAGAAAATTTATGATGATGAATTTCGGCAAGAATCGAAACTAAGACATTTTGCAATAGGGGGACTTGTTTCTCTTAGAGGAATTACAGGAATTAAATTTAGTCCTTTTATAGGTCCAGCCTTTCGATGTTTGAAATTAATTAGTGATAAAAATTTAAATAAGGAAAGTATACTTCATATTCTTGGAGTATATCATCTTCATGATCGAGTTGCATTACCTTTTCTACATAAATTATTTAATCAGTATTATCTGAAAGATAAAAATTGTTCAGTACAAGTTACATATGATACAGTAAATTATGCTCTTTCCGGACTATATAAATTACGTGAACAAATTATATTTGTTCCAGAAGGGGATGACTATATTTGTGATTTTTCATATAATT
>JAGVVH010000297.1 GCA_019135895.1 Bacteroidota bacterium
GTCTGCTTTCGATATTAGCCATTTTTGTACAGAACTCCTTTCAGGTTAATTTCCTGAAATGATTTCTATATTCAAACGGAGAAATATCAGATTGCAGTCAGCAGGTGATTGATGATGGGTGTTGGAGCGTAAACATAACAAAGTTTGAAAAAACATCCTACATCACGGCCAGCTCTCGCCCCCATCCCCTAAAATTAGAACCCTTGTGCAGTTTTCCAGTGGGATTACTTTCTAACTATATATACGGGAATAAAGTTTATGTTTTGGCCAGCCGTCTAAATATTTCCACAGTCGCCTTACGGTAAACGACTTTAATCAGGCCGATGCTAGTCAACTCCCATTGCAGTAACCACTCCTTTTCATCTTCTACATCGGCAAGAGTCAGTTTTAGTCAGCTGGTTCCAGTCGCTGTTTGGCATTTGCTCACGGGCCACTTACCCGGAGCCCATTTTTGAAGATGGAAGGGATTGGATGGATGATCAAAGGGCGTATGCTGCCGATTGGCGAGCTGGCAAACCTCCATGACAGAGCGTGAAATATTTTTCATGGCTTGTCGTGCCGCCTTTTGATCATCCTGTTTTTTTACCGCAAATCATCCCGCCTGTACCTTTCCGCTCAACAAAAGTTTTGACTACCCGCCTCATAAAAATATTTCATTCCAGCTTAATATCTGTTTCTCCTTTCCATTTTACCCGTAAGAAATTTAGCCATCCTGTCATTTTTGTGATTGTGTAGATGGTTGCCGGTAAAAGACAATTTATCGCCCAGACTATTGATTCAATCTTCAGCAACCTTCTTCAGTATTCAGGATTTACCTATAGAAATTATAGGTTTATCAAATACCAAAGGAGGCATGAAATGAAGACGATCACTTATTTCATCACTATTGTCTTAACGTTATTGATGGCGTCGTCAGCTTTTGCCGGCGACATCATCGGAAACCATAACTTATCCAACGACAGGGGGCTTGTGAAAGTCAATTCCGTTGATGGATACAAGATGTCCGTTGATATTATGTATGCAACCCAAAAGGGAAAGCTCATCATATTGACGGGAGTTTTTGAAATTAAAGTTTCAGAACAACGGGAAAGTCGTTCTTCGAGAAGCAGTATGCGCGGAATTCTGAGGTTATCGGCAAGATCTGAAATATGATCTTGCCGATAATTCTTTTTTGGGCTTGTGAAAAATAATATTGGAAAGCAATCTTTCAGAGACATCACATGCATAATCACCAAAAATAGAAGGATCAGTTCAGGTTGTCCATTGAAAGCAAAGTCGAGCATCCGGAGATGACCATGCAAAGTCGAGCATCCGGAGATGACCATCAGCAGCTTCAATAACCAGTTCCAGTTGAATAAGGAAGAGAAAGAGGCTGTGGAATGGGCGCTGCCGCAGGAATATGGCCAGACGATGTTTCATGTCATCAATGTCTATACCAAAGCGGCGCAGTATCGGGAATTGCCGACTGACAGCGGGTATAAGCTCCAGAAGGTGGGCGGAACGATATTGGGGATGGTGAAGTAAACTTTTAACACTGGAAAGGACAATTATGGTCAGCATGGGTTTCCAAGAGGAGTCTGTGCTGGCTTTTTTTGTAGGGTCGTGACTATTTACTTGTCATGGGGAGAGCTTTTTGGGGTATTTTTAAGATGATGTATGTTTTCTTAAAAATACTGATAAACGTATAGTTGAAAGTGAGTGTCAGATAATTTTCAAATTTATACACTTTTTCAAACAGTATTCATTAATATCAGTTTTCTTTAACTTGGACAGACCTATGATATGCCAACTTGTCTCACGTATATATCACCACAAAATACCAAGTAGCAAAATTTTATTATGTTTGATTTTAAAGCACTTTATTCTTTGCATTCTATTTAAAAAAGAGTAGTATCACGAACCAATTTCGGAAAAAACTAACTAAGTATATTAATTGTTCGCTTGAGAAAAACATGGAAGATTATACAGCTACCGAAGCCTTGGAATTACTATTAAAAGATTTTTGTGAACGCAAAAAATGGTATAGCGCTATTTGTGACTATGATGATTCAATGACACAAATGCGCCGTAAATATCGTCAACAAATTGAAAATATCACAGATCCCTTGAAGTCAATCGCCGAGGATTTATTTGAAATTGCCGATCAAACATTTTTTCTATTTCAAGTAATTGAATGGAAGATAGACTACCTTGCTGAAGGTCTGCTTCATTCAATTCAGTCCAAAAATCCGTTGTCACTTGCTATCAACACACGCTCTTTAGTTGAACATATTGCCACCATTGCGTGGGTTGGCTCTAAAGTTAATCAGTTAGAAGAATCGTTACGGGGTCAGCAATCCGAAACAATCATCAACAAAGAACTTGAAAGAGGAAAGAATTTTTTAAATCAAGCTTATTACGGGGGAAACCCCAAAGTGGCAGGTGAGAAAAAGATAAAGCCAATACATGTAAATGACTCGCTAAAGGTTTTGTCAAAAGAAATTACAAATATTGAGGAAATATATGATTTTCTATGCGAGTACGTGCACCCAAATTACGGAAGCAATTTATTGGTATCTACTGGAAATTTAGCTAGCGGTAAACTGAACCCCCCAGAGGAGTTTCATCGTGAAACGTTAGACAAGCTAAGAAGAATTTGCTCGTATTGCATGCTCTACTTGAGAGACGAGGTTACAGGACATCTTTCTTCACCAATTCGCATCCAAGCCCTGATTGACAGATGTTTTACTAGAGGCGTTAAGCTGCAGAATGTCTTTGCTATCAAAGAGGCAAAACCCATAGGAGATGGAAAATCGAAGGCAACAGCTTACTATTTTCCGAAAGCGCGCACACCTCAGGAAGCAATTCAACTCACCTACCAGTACCTACAATCAGAAGGATACGATTTAAGTGGTCTTAAAGAAATTGACGGTGTTGAAGATGGCTACATTTATGATGTCCATCATACAGATAAAGGTAAAATATGGGTAAAAATACCTCAGCCATAAAATTGATAAATATTTAAGCGAACAAGGGCAATACACCCGATCGCTGCGCTCCGGCTATTTTTTTGTTGAACTTTTCAATCGGAAAGAAATAAATTAACGGACACAACAATATTGCAACTTTGTGTTAGAAATTATGTTTTCTTAAAAATATAATATTGTTTCCATAATGTATGTAAACATAAAAATAATTAAATATACTGGTTCATTCAGGTTGCTTTGACTGCATTGTATCTTTCTATTAATTCATTTGGAAATATCTTCAATCTCTCTCTTTTATATTAATCTATCATGAATTATGATTGACTAAATCTATGAATTGGGTGTATTTTTAAACAGTTATTTTCATTTTTTAATCTAAAAGTGCCCGAAAGTTAATACGGTTAAACATATACCCATGAACTTAACGCCTTACCATGCGAAATATTTTGCTTATGAACTAACCAAGCGTTGTGCCTCGAATAGCTTGGAAAAATTAACTTCAACATTATCCAATGCTCAAGTTGACCTTAATCCACATCAAATAGAGGCGGCTCTTTTTGCATTTAGATCGCCTCTTTCCAAGGGCGCTATTCTTGCAGATGAAGTGGGTCTTGGTAAAACGATTGAAGCAGGAATAATTCTATCCCAAAAATGGGCGGAACGTAAAAGGAAAATTCTTTTAATAGTCCCATCCAGTTTGCGTAAACAATGGAATGCCGAATTGCAGGAAAAGTTTTTCCTTCCATCAATTATTCTCGAAGCAAAATCGTTCAATCAGTATATAAAAAACGGTAATCTCAACCCATTTAATCAAGACGGAGTTATTGTTATATGTTCATATCACTTTGCACGATCTAAATCTCCCTATATCAAAAAAACAAAATGGGATTTGGCAGTAATTGACGAGGCGCATCATCTCCGCAATGTTTATAAAAGCGGTAATAAGATCTCTCGGGAAATTAAGAATGCATTAAGTGAGATACCAAAGATATTACTCACAGCAACGCCATTACAAAATTCTTTACTAGAGTTATATGGGCTCGTCAGTGTAATCGATGACCATGTATTCGGTGATCTTACAAGCTTTAAGGTGAATTATTCCAGAGTATCAAGAGAGCAAAATGTATTTGAAAGCGATCTTGGTTTGGTTGAACCAAAACAGGAAATGTTCACAGATTTACGCAATCGTTTAAAACCGATATGCATTCGTACTCTTCGTCGTCAGGTGCTTGAGTATATTAAATACACAAAACGTATCCCTTTAACGCAGGACTATATACCAACAGAACAAGAAATCGAACTTTATAATGGAATGTCAGAATATCTTCAAAGACCAAGACTTTTTGCCCTTCCCTCAAGTCAACGACAATTAATAACTCTTATTTTAAGAAAATTATTAGCATCTTCTTCATTTGCTATAGCAAGCACACTAAACAGCATTATATACAGGTTAATGAAACTTATTGAAAAAGCTACAAAACAAATAACTGAAAAAGAATTAGGAATTGAAGAAATCAGCAAAGATTTTGAAAATTATGATGAGCTTGCTGACGACTGGAGTGATGAAGAAGATGATGAAGACAATCAAGAGAAGGCCAGTAAAAAAGTAGTTTACACGCCAGAAGATATTGTTTTGATGAAACAAGAGAGGGTGGAACTCGAAAAATATCAAGATTTAGCAAAAACGATCTGGAAAAATTCCAAAGGAGACGCTTTATTAATTGGCTTGGAAAAAGGTTTTGAGATGGCGGCAGAGTTGGGCGCCAAAAAAAAAGCAATTATTTTTACTGAATCCCGGATCACTCAGGATTACTTGTTAAGTCTCCTGTCACAAAACCGTTATGGGGATAAGATAGTACTGTTTAACGGTTCAAATAACGATGATAAATCTACGACTATATATGAAGCATGGTTAAAGAAACATAAAAACACTGACAAAATTACAGGATCAAAAACTGCTGATAAAAGAGCTGCTATTATAGATTATTTTAAAGATGAAGCAGAGATTATGATTTCCACTGAAGCAGGTGCTGAGGGTGTCAATCTTCAGTTTTGCTCGCTTATGATAAATTACGATTTACCTTGGAACCCCCAACGTATTGAACAGCGAATAGGTCGTTGCCATAGGTATGGGCAAAAGTATGATGTAGTCGTAATTAATTTTGTCAACCGTAAAAATGCCGCTGATCAGAGAGTCTATGAACTTTTAGATGAAAAATTCAGTCTATTTAAAGGTGTGTTCGGGGCAAGTGATGAAGTATTGGGCAGCATTGAATCCGGTGTTGACTTTGAAAAGCGTATTGCAGCAATTTATCAAACATGTCGCACCGAAGATGAAATTAATACTGCCTTTGATTCTCTTCAAAATGAATTAGATGAAACAATAAAAAATAACTTAAAAGATACTCGTCAAAAACTGCTAGAATACTTTGATTCTGAAGTACATGAAAAACTGAAAGTTAATATTAAGGAAAGTCAATCATATCTGGATTGTTATGAACGCTGGTTATGGGACATAACAAGATTTTACCTTGGAGATAATGCCAGTTTTTCCGAAAAAGAATATTCTTTTATGCTCAAGAAAAATCCATTTTCTGATGGGGATATTCATCGTGGTCCATATCGCATTGGGAAAAATACTGAAGATGCTCATATCTATCGTCCCGGTCATCCATTGGCGCAAAACATTCTTAATGCTGTTAAGAGGAAAAACTTAGATGATGCAGAGGTAGTTTTTGATTATTCCAATAATCCGATCATTATATCGGTGTTAAAGCCTTTTATTGGGAAAAGTGGTCTCATGAAAGTAACTAACTTCACTATTGAAGCACTTGAGGCAGAAGATTACGTATTAGTTTCCTCTTGTGACGAAAAAGGTGATATTGTTGAACAAGATATCGCAAAGAAAATATTTTCTCTTGCTGGAAAGATACAAAATAACAAAATAGCAATTCCTGATAACGAAATAAGAAAGCTTGATAATATCGAAAAGAAAGAAATTAGGAAAATACTTGCAGAAAGCACTGAACGAAACAGTAAATATTTTGATGATGAAGTTGATAAGTTGGATAAATGGTCGGAGGATAAACGGAAGGGATTAAAAGCTGAACTTAAAGATTATGATGATCAAATTGCTATTTTAAAAAAAGAAGCAAGAATGGCGGCTAATCTTCCCGATAAATTAACTATTCAGAAGAAACTGCGGGAGCTTGATAAAAAGCGTGATGTTGCCTGGAAAACATACGATGAAGAAGCAAAGCAAATTGAAAAACAAAAAGATACTTTGATTGATTCAGTGGAAAAAAAGCTAAAGCAGACAAAAGAAGAAAAAACATTATTTATGTTACGTTGGTCTGTGATTTAAAATTTAGGAGATAAAGTAATGGCCAAAAAAGAACCTGATAAAATAAAAGGCACTTCTCTCGATATATCAGAAGAAAACCGTGTAAAACTTAAGCAACTATTTCCTACAGTATTTACTGAAACAAAAAACGACAAAGGCGAACTGGTTAAATCCATAGATTTTGAAAAACTAAAGGCCGAATTAGGCACATTCTCAGACGTTTTTGAATCACGCCGAGAACGTTACGGCATGGACTGGTCAGGAAAGAAAGAAGCCTTACGTCTTATACAAACACCAAGCTATGCGACTCTTAAACCATGTCGGGAAGAATCGGTGAATTTTGATTCTACAGAAAACCTCTTTATCGAAGGTGATAATCTAGAAGTGCTCAAGCTCTTACAGAAAAGCTATTATGGCAAGATAAAGATGATTTACATTGATCCACCGTATAATACAGGTAATGAGTTTATCTATCCAGATAACTACACCGAAAGTCTTGAGACGTATCTTGAATACGCTGGACTTATTGACAGCGAAGGAAAAAAGTTCAGTACAAATAATTCCAACGAAGGTCGATTTCATACTAAATGGATAAACATGATGTACCCGCGACTATATCTTGCACGGAATCTATTGCAAGATGATGGTGTAATATTTATCAGTATTGATGATAATGAGGTTAGCAATTTACGGAAGATTTGTGATGAAATATTTGGCGAGGAAAATTTTGTTGCGGAGATAACAAGAATAACTAAAAAGGGAGGCAATAAGGGGACCTTTGTAAAGCCTAAAAAAGATTATGTTTTGTTTTATTTTAAAAATAAGTCTGTTGTTAGTGCTGATGATATTGGTGATATTATTGATATTGATCCCAACGAAAAATGGATGGAAGAGGAATTTCAAGGAAAGAGGAGAAGATATAAAAGAGGTGACATTCCATACCGTGAGAAGCTCGAAGTCAGAGCAAACCAGAGATATTATATTGAAGCACCGGATGGTAGTTTGATTATACCTCCTGGAACTGTATTTCCGAAAATCAGAAAAGATGCTGAATTGATAAAGCCAGAATCTGAGGCAGATAAATGTTGGTCATGGTCAAGAACAAGATACCTCCAAGAGAAAGAAAATGATCGGTTTATTTTTATCAAGAGTGATAAGGCTCCTTTTTTAGATGAAAAAGGAAATCCTGCAAAATGGTCTATTTATAAAAAAGTATTTGAGGAAGAATTAAGTGATAAAAGAGAAATATTGACTGATTTCTTAGACCAATTTGAAAATTCAAAAGGAACCAAAGAAGTGGGGGATTTAGAAATACCTTTTGATTATCCTAAACCTAGTGAATTAATTAGTCACCTAGCCAGACTGTCCTCAGGGGAAGATTCGATTGTTCTTGATTTCTTTGCTGGTTCTTGTCCTTCTGCTCATGCAGTGCTTAATCTTAACCAAGATGGAGGCAATCGTAAGTTTATTTGTGTACAGTTGCCAGAGCCTTGCGATAAAGAAAGTGAAGCCTTCAATGCAGGATATAGAACTATAGCTGACATTGGCAAAGAACGTATCCGACGGGTAATTAAGAAACTTAACAAAGAACAGGAAAGTAATCTTGATCTTGAGCAATCAGGAAGTCAAGACCGAGGCTTCAAAGTTTTAAAACTCGACAAATCAAATATCAAGCAGTGGCAAAAACTTGAACCGTCCACAACGCCTGAAAAAATAGCTGAACAGCTTGAATTCCATATTGAATATATCGATAATAAAGCCACACCGGAAGATTTGCTCTATGAAATTCTTCTAAAATCGGGTTTTACCCCCATCGAAAAGATTGAAACAAAAACAATCGATGGCAAAAAAGTCTTTTCCATTGCCGAAGGTGCACTCCTACTCTGTTTAGAAAGTGAAGTCACTAAAGAACTGATTGACGCAGTAGCAGAATCGGAACCCATGCAGTTTATTTGTCTCGATTCTGCTTTTCATGGTAACGACCAACTCAAGGCAAATGCAGTACAGACATTTGCAGCCCGCAATATACAGAAAGATAAACATAATCAGATTATATTTAAGACGGTATAAGGAGGCCAGAGAATGAAACTGAAATTCGAATCCGGCCTTGACTACCAGCTTGAGGCTATAAAATGTGTTACCGACCTTTTCGAGGGTTTACCGACACAGTCCGCTGGATTAGCTGTTACGGTTCATTCAGAATTACTGAGTACAGGGATGGAATATAATGAACTGGGTATTGGCAATAACCTAATACTTACGCCGGAACAAATACTGAAAAACCTGCACATTATTCAATCCCGGAACAATGTGCCTAAATCAAGAGCGTTCATTGAATCCGATAGTGCTTATTCTTTTCCTAATTTTTCTGTGGAAATGGAAACAGGAACCGGAAAAACTTATGTTTATCTGCGAACGATTTTTGAATTGAATCATCTTTATGGATTCAAGAAATTTATTATCGTTGTGCCTTCTGTCGCCATACGAGAAGGTGTGACCAGCTCCATAAAACTTATGCGTGAGCATTTTAAAGGATTATACAATAACGTCGCATTCGATGATTTTGTCTATCAGTCGAAAGATTTGAGCCTCGTGCGTCAGTTTGCGGTAAATAATGAAATTCAGATCATGGTGATAAACATTCAGGCGTTTCAGAAAGATGCCGGTGAAAATGTCGATTACGCGACAATCACTGATGAACAGAGGAAAAAGCTAAACATCATTCATCAGGAACAGGATAAAATGTCCGGTCGCCGACCCATAGAATATGTTCAGGCCACCAATCCCATTCTCATTATTGACGAACCACAAAGCGTAGATAATACAGATAAGTCACAAAAGGCAATCCGCAATTTGAATCCGCTGTTTTGTTTGAGATATTCGGCAACACACATTAATCCGTTCAACCTTCTTTATCAGCTTGACCCGATACGTGCTTATGATCTTCGACTTGTAAAACAGATTGAAGTTATTGATGCGTCAAATGGTCAGGATTATAATCAGACACTTGTCCGACTTGATTCAATATTTTATCCGAAAAACTCAAAGACTCCTCAGGCAAAGGTAACCATTTTTGAAAATACCCCAAACGGCACCAAAGAAAAGCAGCTTAAAATAAAGCACGGCACTGACTTGGCCAGCCAGACAAACAGAACGGATTATGAAGGTTATCTCGTGACTAATATCAATGCGGAACCCGGTAATGAGTATGTAGAATTTCAGAATGGTATTGTTATCCAGGTATTACAGGAATCGGGCGGTATGAGTGATGAACGTATAAAGAGCCAGATTGAACAAACCGTTGAAGCTCATTTTGCCAAAGAAAAGAAATACAAGGATAAAGGGATTAAAGTTCTTTCTCTCTTCTTTATTGATCATGTGAAGAGCTATCGGTCTTATGATGATGAAGGGAATCCTCAGAAAGAAAAAATAGCCCGCTGGTTTGAAGAAGCTTATACAACGTTCGGCAATAAACCTATGTATAAAGATCTTATTCCTTACACTGCGGAAGAAGTACATAATGGTTACTTCTCCGTAGATAAAAAAAGAGGGAAGGTTGTCGATCTACTGGATACCAGCGGAAGCACTGCAAAAGACGATGAGACTTATGAACTTATTATGAAAGACAAGGAGCGTCTGCTTTCACCAGAAGTAGCTTTGCGTTTTATCTTCAGTCACTCCGCATTGAAAGAAGGATGGGATAATCCCAATGTTTTTCAGATTTGCACCTTACGGGAAATGGGAACAGACCGAGAGCGTCGTCAGACTATTGGGCGAGGACTGCGCCTACCTGTCAATCAGGATGGAGACCGCATTTATGATGATCAGATCAGTCGCTTGACAGTTATAGCAAACGAGACTTTTGAAAACTTTGCCAAAGGTTTGCAGTCTGATATTGAGGCTGCTATTGATCCGGCAGGTGGCTTTAAATTTGGACGTATTCCGCAAATGGCTTTTACATCCATACTTAATAAAGAAGGAACGAGTTATTTAACTCAGGAGGAATCAAAAGAAATTTGGAGTTGCATCGCGAAACAAGAGCTTATTGACGATAAAGGAGATATGACAGATAAATTTCAACCAGACAAAGTTGACTTTAAACTGGAGCTGCCAGATCAATATACAGGACTTAATGAAGCTGTTGTAAACAGAATGCGAAAATTCCTGCCTCGTGATTTTGTCAAGGATGCGAGAAAGCGCCAAACTGTTTCTTATAATAAAAGAATTGAACTTAATGCAGATTTTAAAGTGCTATGGGATAAAATCAGTCAGAAGACGCGTTATTCAGTCGAGTTTAAAACAGAGAAATTAATTGAACTCGCAGCTACAAAAATCAAAAAAATGGCGGAGATAAAGCCCGTTCAGATAGAGATAACCAAAAGAGATTTGGAAATCAAAGAATCCGGTTTAGAAGGCGGAGTTATAACAAGTAATAGAATTCACATTGCAAGTAATGAACAGCCTTTGCCGGATATTTTAGCTTTTCTGCAAAGGGAAACAGAGCTGACCCGCAAAACGTTAGTACAGATCCTAAAAGCATCTGATAGATTAAAAGAGTTTACCGTCAATCCGCAGGCATTCATGACCGAAACTGCAAAACTAATTAATCGGGCTCTACATGAACTCATTATTGACGGCATAAAATATGAGCCTATTCATGGTCAGTATTATGAAATGCGTTTGTTTGAAATTCAAGAAGTAGAGGAATATCTGACCAGGCTATATCAAGTACAAAGTAATGATAACCGAACACCTTATGACTACATAGCCTATGAAAGCAGTACAGAAGAACAGATTGCTAAACTGCTTGATAGTGACGAAAAGGTTAAATTCTTCTGTAAATTGCCACGCTGGTTTAAAGTAGCAACACCGCTCGGAGACTACAATCCAGATTGGGCTGTTGTTGTTGAAGATGATAATAAATTATATCTTGTGCGTGAAACGAAATCCACTTTGGAAAGAGATAAACGAAGAGAAAGCGAAAACAAGAAAGTTGATTGTGGCAAAGCGCACTTCAAGGCTTTAGGCGTAAACTTCAAAGACGCAACTTCGATTAATGAGGTGTTACAACCATAAACTTAAATTGGTAATCAAAATATGCCATTTATTATTAGCGCTTTTGATTCGATGACATTAAAATCTATCCTTCGTGTTTCCAATTACTGGGGGAAGGCGAATCGTAATCAGTATCCGCTTGCCTTTTCAAAAGCTCTTGATGATCTGTATGATTGGGTACCATGCAAATGCGATAATCATTGCTCGTGTAAGCAATTTGCGTGTACGCATCATTACATACGCAAGCCGGACATACCTTTTGATCTTGCTGAAACACATTTTATTTCATGTTATATAGATAAAAATAAGCACAATGAAGTATTGCGTGGTGAGGCTAAAGGTCGTTGTGAAAAAGCCCCAGATGCTATTTCTACCTTCGAATCTATGTATGATAAATTACCGGCACTAGAAACTCATCTCTTATGTACTAATTGGTGCAATAAGGAATTTCAAGAATATGCTAAATCATTTAAAGTTAATAGCAGCACAATATATAAGGCTAAATGGCTATCACTTCTGCAACTAGATACATTCGTTGCCTATGACACAGCTAGTTTTCGCTTGTTGCTTCGTGAGTATCGAGGTCTCACATATTATGACTTAATGTCATCTATCAGGAGTGATCTCATAAATCATATGATCAAATACTCAATCTCCATATTATCATTCCGGGAATATGATAACCCACAAGAATTTCATCACACCATTCCTATGGGCCAATATAGGCCAATTGGGAATATAATTGACAAGTTATTTCTTACATTATGACTTACAACAAAGTCAATCCACTTGAGCTTTAATGTTCCGGCTGATTATAATATCCTATGATGATGAATGCACTTATCGATGACAATCAAGAGATTATACAGAAGCACCTGAGTGAAATCTCAAGGTCGAATCGGACTTATTATTATATTGATAACAAAGTTTATGGCTGCATTTACGAAATAGCAGAAAAAGAAGGACGATCTGACTTAATTCCCAAAAACAACGAAACATTATCAGAGTGGCGAGAAAGACCTGACCTTCCGATAGAATATTTTGAGCTTGAAACTTATTTGAACAATTTATTCACGAATAGACAGAAAGATTTATTCAAGCAGAAGACAAATGAAGGTACAATAGATGAAGACGAGATTTCAGAGACACCGCTAACTAATGTTTATTTGCAACCATCAATCGCAGAAAATAAAGTTCATGAAACGCAAGTAAAACCAAACCCAGACAAATATGAAGCCAGATGCCTAATCATATTATTATTTTTAATGTTTATCGGGCCTGGTATTTTACTTGTGGGTATTTTTGAAATGGTGAAAACCGAATCCGTGGCGGTGATGATAGTTATTTGTTACTTCATTTTTGTAATAGCTATTCGTTTCTGGATGCATGAAAAAGGGTATTTAAAATTTCCAACAAAAGAGAAAATTGAAGCAGAAAAAGAAGAGCGCATGAGGAAATGGGGTGGACCCATTAAATCAGCGCACATTATAAGATTGGAAAGAGGTCTCTATACAGGACTGGGGAACAGAAGACCCTATCCGCATGGCCGGCGAACAAAAAAATGTTAGTTTCTATTTTAAACGGGCGTTATGAAAATATGTAAAAATTGTTATCGAGAATTTGATGCAAAAGAAGATGATGCCCTCAATCCGATAGATGAACTGGGAAAAATATTTTTAGAGGCTACAGGTGAGACTCACATTACGGATTACTGTCCTGAGTGCCGCGAAGAATTGGGACTGGTTAATATAGCAGGATTTGAATGATTGAGTGGATGTGAAAATAATATAATTCTGAAACGATGGTCGTATGGTTCTGAATATTAATCGCCACACAAGTTCCGTTAATTTGACGAAAGGAGGAATATAGATTGAAAACAAGACCTAAGGGTATCTATTGCTTGGAAATCGGTGACTGGTATGGTTCATTGAAAAAGACAACCTCTGTTAAAGCCGTTCTAAAGCTACTGAATGAATCTACTCTCGAAGTGCCTTACATTTACCGTGACATTGCCACAAAAGAAGAATTGTATTTTTATATAAAAAAGTGGACGCAGGCAAAGCATAGTGATTACCCGATTTTGTACCTCGCTTTTCACGGTAGCTCTGGCTGTATTTGTCTTTTCAAGGACAACGGACGTGAAACAACCATAACTACTGATGATCTCTTCGATCTACTCAAAGGCAAGTGTCACAGACGTGTCATCCATTTTGGATCGTGTAAGTCACTTGATATGAACGGTCACACGGTCAACAAATATTTGAAAAGTTCAGGTGCCGTCAGTATATCGGGCTATGTTGCTGATGTTGATTGGGTCCTTTCATCGGTTTTCGAAATGTACTACCTATTTGAGCTCCAGAAAAACAAATTCACGAAATCAGGAATGCAGGCTGTGTACAAACGCCTGCATAAGCGTGCAGGCTTTTTTACAAAGAAGTTGAAATTCACGATGAAGATGAAAAAATGAAGATCCAACAAAATAGTGGCGGTGTGCGTGAAATGTTCATTAGCATTTTATAGATCCCGTACCCGATGTGGTTATAACCCTTGGTGAAAAAAATTAATAAATCATCATCAGCGAAAATTTGAAAGCGGGTTTATCTAGCCTTTTGCTTAAACATTTAAATATTAACTCAGGAATACAATAATGACCGCACGTCGTAAAAAACAAAAGTTCAGGCTTGTCTACATGGGTGAAAAAATTGATTTTAGGCGTGGTTATAAACGTTGTATCGAGCCAGGTATAGAAACGTATGTCCCCCCTCCTGTTGCAGGTTTGGGGCTTCGATCTACGCGAGTTTCCGCTGGTTTTTGGAGAAATCGAACCGGGGGGCTCTTTGTTCGATTTAATTGCACCTATGGCTGGGTCTTTTGTTATGAGGCATTGCTTTTAAATGGCAAGCCAGTTCCAGACAAAGACCTTAATGAATTTATAGAGTTCATTTTGGAGGTTCTTATAGACTGGGGTGGGTCGGATATGGACCCAGATGAAAACTTCTACATTGCTGAAACCGAATGCCCAAAAACAGGGAGCCGGAAAACTGGACGCTAGCTATAAAGAGCATACCATTATTCGGGAAGCGGCGTCTTGCATAAAAGAATTCATGATCATGAATGGCAGTCAAAGCATCTATGAAAACCATTTTAAACCGGAGAATCAGAACACATATTTTTCCAAAACAATTGATAGGCGAGTGTTGGGATCAATGAATGATCTGATATTTCAATCCAAGTATTATTTAAGCGAAGGAAGACGATCACTGTTTGAAGTTTCTTCGATGCTCAATGAGACACCGATGTCTTACTTAAAATATGGCAATCCCAAAGACGAATTCCGGAAATTGTATTTTAATGAAGACGGAAAATTATCCAGTGACAAACAAATAAATAACATCGTTGATATTGATGAATATCGACAACTGAAAACAAAATAGTTATGCAGCTTCCGAAATTGCCCTATAAAATATATTTTCTCATATTATTTATTTCAGGACTGATAACGTTTCTGAATATCAATATT
>JAGVVH010000507.1 GCA_019135895.1 Bacteroidota bacterium
CTTTCGTCCATATTTTGGCAGTTTGTGCAAAGATAACCGCTTATCTCATCTTCGCCCTAAACTCCAAATAGAGAATTACCAAAACTCATCATTCATATATTCTACTTATTGATTCACTTTCTATTATATGTTTATTCACTTCATAAAATATGAATAAGTGTAGTAAATTGGATAATAAATTGACTAAAACGGCATAAATTTGTTAATTGTGGGGTTTACGAACATTTTTATGGATTTGCAACAAGATTTTATGAAAAACCATATATCGAAATTCATCTTGATTTCTGTAATATCTCTCCTCTCCTACTCATGCTTAGGCCAAACATCAATTAGCGGAAAGATAGAAGGTGCTGCCGGTATGAAATTGGGAATTGCTTATTATTATGGTGAAAATCTAAGAGCATTCGATTCGCTCAGGTGCAACGAAAATGGAGAAGTTAATCTGGTTGTTCCCAAATATATTCCTCCTTCCCAGATGTGCATACTTACTCAGCAAAACGATGGTTTTCAATTTTTTTACGATGGCAAAAGCCTTACCTTTCACACGAATATATCGGCCTTGCAGGACAGTTTGAATTTTATAGATTCGAAGGGAAATACCGACTTCCTAAAATTTACCAAATACGAAGTCAGATACGAGAAAATCAAGGAACTCTTGGAAAACATGTTGGATGAGTATCCTCATGAACTTCCTTTCTATCAAGAAATTATCGATGAATACAATTTACGGCAAATCGACTACGAGGCAACCTTAAACAAAATCATTACCGAGAACCAGGAAAATCTCGCTGGTAAATATTTGATGACTCGACGAAAACCTTTCGTTAGCCCCAATCTCTTAGGTGAAGAAAGGAAAAATTTTCTGAAACAACATTTTTTCGATAAAATTTCTTTCGACGACAAGGGTCTTCTCTATACCAATGCTTATCCAAGGCTTGTGATAGAATATTTGGAATTATATGCAAATCCCAACTTCGATAAAAAGAAATTAGAAATCTCATTGATAGAAGGAATAAAAATAATCATGAGTATACTTCAGCCTTATGCAGAAGCGTATGATATGATTACAGAATATTTGCTCGATGGCTTTCAGAACTTCGGTTTCGAGCGTGTGGTGCAATTCATTTCCGAACGTTACGAACAGGGAAATTGTATAAATACCAATCCCCATCTTACCTCCCGAATAGAGATTTCGAAGCGTCTTTCACCAGGCTCGCCTGCCCCCGAAATCAAGGGAAAAGATTTGAGGGATCATGAAATAAAACTCAGCAACTATAAAGGTAACTATGTATTGTTGATATTCTGGGGGAGCTGGTGTAACCATTGCTCGGCACTTTTACCCAAAATAGCCTCTCTTTATGCTCGACCTCATCAAAAAAAGTGGGAAATAATCACCGTTGTGATCGATACTAATTTACGAGCCGTTGAAGATTCGGTACGAAATAATCATTACACATGGCCTGTAATTGCAGATGGAAAAGGATGGGATACACCGCCGGCAATCGACTATGGAATTAATGTTACACCTGCCATGTTTTTTATCGGCCCCGACCTCAATATCATCGCTAAGCCCTCTGACTTTTCAGAAGTACTTGACCTTGCTCTTACCTACGGGCTAATAAAAATAAATTCGCACTAACAAATTACAGTTTTGAAAGTTTGTTTGTAAAATATTGTATATGAATGATTTATACCACTTTTTTGTTTTTTACTATTTCTTTCAAAAGTTTATTCAGCAATACTTTAAAATTCAATAAGATAAATTATTTTCAACTGAATTTTCAAATAAATTCGGATAGTTTACCTATTTTCTCGGCCTGAAAACCCTTTCCTTTGATGATTACGGTGGCAGCTTCGTTGAAGTAATCATGACCAAAAACTAAAATATACTGCTTTTCAATGGCTTCGTGAAGGAATTCTTCCTTTTCGGTAAGGGTAATCAAAGGTTGGATATCATAAGCAGGAATATATACCAAAGGCAGATGAGCCGAAGATGGGATAAAATCGCTCACAAAAACGACGGTTTGGTTGTTAAGATGGATGAAAGGGATTATCTGACCGCTGGTATGTCCATTATAGAAACGCAAATCAATTTGCTGAATGAATGGCCCGGGCTTTTCTATAAGGTTCAAAGGGCCAGCTTCGAAAATAGGTTCGAGATTTTCTTTCAGATACGAAGCAGCTTCTCTTTTATTGGGATACAAGGCCCATTGGGCTTGAGCTTTCGAAACATGATAGGTGGCATTCGGAAAAACACGTACTACCTTCGAACCTTCGCTATTCCAACATGAGGCTCCTCCACAATGATCGAAGTGCAAATGTGTAAAGACCGCATCGGTGATGTCATCGGCCGAATAACCTGCATATTTCAGGTTTTCGAACAAACTATCATCTCCAAAACGATAGCGGTACCGGAAAAACTTTTCGTCCTGTTTGTTTCCCATGCCTGTATCGAACAAAATTACCCTCGAACCCGTGTCAACCAGTAAGCACCTGCTGGTAATCTTTTGCAGATTATCGTCATCAGCAGGATATAATTTCCCCCAAATTGTCTTGGGAACAACGCCAAATGCGGCTCCTCCATCGGCTTTCCAGTTCTCGGCAATGATTGAGATGATCTTCATTGGTTCAGTTTATTGTAAGAATCTTTTAAATTTGGCCAGCCACTGATATATCCTATTCATTCTTGATAAATAATCTTCATACATCAAGGGTTTATACGATAAAATTTGATCGAGATCTTTCTCGTTTAATCCCAAATAATTCAGTATTTCAATATAATTTTCAGGAGGCTGATCAATTTTATCATCTTCGTAGAGTTCGAGTGCATGTGCTCTTGAAATTTCATTATTTCTGACCATATTACTGTATTGACAAATTCTTCTTTCATAACCATATATTCTATTTCTTACGTAATTCGTAAAAGGTTCGGCAATACAGTCCAAATGCCGTGAATATTCCCGACCATCGTCTCTCCATTTTAATTCTTTCGAAATTATTTCACCCATTTCTTTATCGGATGGATTTTTTATGTAAAATAAAGGCCTTACTTCTCTGGGATAGATTCCAACTAATTTATTGAACGACAATATTAAGTCATTAAGCCATGGATATATCGTAAAATCCTTGATCTCTTTGTCATTAATTTCACCAGAACTTATTAGAACATATTTAAAACGTCCAATATCTTCTATCGAATCGGGAACAAAAGAATTATCTTCTAAGGGAGATGTACCGTATAAAACTATTGGGACATCATATTCCAACGAAGCTTTTAAAATACATGCCCTGGTTGCAATATCGCATGCTCCACAAATATCACCAGTTTTTAGAAGCATTATCCTATATATCTTCTTCTGTAGTTCTTGATCGGGTTTATAAAAAACATGGTCAACCTTTGTTATATCCACCGCATTTTTTATATTGTCGAGCGATAGTTCACTCATAAAGCCATTATCATAAGTCATTGCAATGACTTTTAAATTATAAATATTTACGGCTAAATGTAGAATATAAGTACTGTCTTTGCCTCCACTCAAAGGTACCAAAGCATCATATTTCTTATTTCTTTTTCTGGCTTTTTCAAAAATCCTGATTAATTTTTCTTCACCCTTAGGTATAAAATCCGTTTTACTGATACATAATGAACATATACTATCATCATTAAAGGTTATACCCGGATAATTTTCATTTAAAATACATCTTTTGCAGATTTTCATTTTATTTTACAAAATTTGAATAATAAATGTCTGGCGACAAATTTAACAAGAAAATTTTACCAGATCTAAAAGCTAAATTCATGTATCAAACATGGAGAATATTTGTGGTATCTAAGAAAATCAATCCAGAAAAATTCTGATAGAATCTTTGTACAACATTGCAGAATGGACACCAGATCTTTAGCAGGGCATAACCCCTATTGTTCGAACAATCGTATAGAAGGTTTTTACAAAATTAAAAAAAGTTAAAGAACTTTGCGTCGACAAGGAACAACCAACGGCGATTGTTATACCGATGATGGTTGTGGAAATGTTTCGGCGCCGGACATTTCTTTTTCTAAATTCTCATCCTCTATCCCATCGAGGGATTTCGGATGAGGACAAGGAACTTCCCTCAAGCTCAGGAATCGATTTTGATTATTAACCTGTAAACCTTCTTATGGTTAATAAGATATCCAAGTATGAGCAAATAATAAGTCATCTTAATATATCCATAATCAGTGTCAGTATCCTTCTTTATATTTTTTTATTTCTTCCACCACTATCTCATTGAGTACACGTCCTATTATGTTTATTTGATAATATATGATGCTTGATAAACTCCATATTTTTCAAAGGTTGGGTTAACCCCGTTCTGGGAGGCTTCCTTAATAATTTGAAGCTTCTCTTCTTTGGTGAATTTTTTTTCATAGACATAAAAGTACAGATTTTTATCTATACTCTCGTCCTAATTTATAGGGACTAATACACAACTAAGCACTTTATACGAAGGGCCCAACTGTTAAGACATAGTATTTCAAGACTCTGTATACTAGAAGTTATGGCTTGCTGTCTCATGGTTTTCACTTACTAGAATCTCATTCCTTGGAAGATTACACCTAATTCACAATAAATTTACCACTCCCTACTATATCATTCATGAATACGATGCTGACCAAATACATCCCTTTTGGCCAAGTTGAAATATTTATTGACACGGTTTTTTCACTTTGTTGTATTTCTTTACTGAATATCATTCGCCCGAACAGATTAAACACCACCATTCGCACCTCAGGCCACTGATGGTAATATGTTGTGGCAGAGATTCCATTACCTTCTGATTTTCTGATTAGATACTCCGGCATCTCAACTGTGACTTTCTCCTTTGCCGGATCCGGATAAACCCTTAACCTCGTCTTTTCCGGATGTTCAATGGGATCATCAATAGATACAATCACTTCACAGTCATCCAGGGGAATAGTGTCCGAAACAATAGAATATGGACATCAGTTGTCGTAGGTGAAAGGGGTGGTATAAATACTGTCGTATTCGAGATCGAAGTTAACCTTGTATAGATATACACTAAAAGTACTGCCAGAATAAACTGATCCAGCAAGAATTAACCTGTTATTAAAGGTAATATCAGATCCCCAAAAAGCACCGGTTCCATAGTTAATCAATAAAGGTTTTTCTTTGATAATAGTGCCAAATGAATCTGTATTAACCAAACCGGTTGTATCTACTCCAACATGTGATCCCCAATACATGCATTGGACTAAGGTAGAATCTTGGAACCAATTAATTGTTGTTGCAATACCCATTGTAGATGTTTCTTTCAGATCATTATAAAAAACCGGATACCCTGTGGCCGAGGTTTTGAATAAGCAAGGTGAATCACCAGAAGGAGCCATGGTTCTTGCCCTTCTTCCGGCAGTATAAATATTATTGGCTGCATCAATGGTAGAGGCCCGGCCATCGCAGTATATGCCATTGTTTGATCCCCAGGGAACCTCAAAAATTACTTCTCCGTTTTGTTTTACTTTAATCAGAATAATTTTTTGAATCCAATGCCCGGGATAAGTGGAATCTGGATAATATGCTTCTCCGGTTATCACCAAGCAAGAATCTTGCGTTTTTAATAAGGAATGTGGACTTTCAGAAAAAAAAGCTGTATCCGTTGCATACGTTTGTGGCTAAATAATATCACCCACACTATCCAGTTTGAATAACCAGATTCAATCTTCTTCACTATTATTCCAACGATTGATCAATGCTAAATAACCACCATCCGGAAGGATCTCGATATCCTGAGCCCAGCTATTACACCATTGGGCGCTATAGATTTTACACCACTCTTTTTCTCCACAGGCATTTATTTTAACGATAATTGGATCAATACAACTTGAAGAAAGTTTATTTGATCCTCCTGATATAATCAATCCCCCATCAGTTGTAATTCGTGACGATGAGAATTTAGTCCTATCAGATGGATTTCCATATGATTTTTCCCATAAAATTTCTCCGTTAATATCTGTTTTATTTATCCATCCGTAATATGACCAGCCAAGATATTTTTCTCCTGTAAAAATATAGCCTTTATCATAATGTTCCCATACCCGGTCTGGCACAACATTAATCGAATCTTCATAAATTACAGGCCATTGGCCATATATATTGGATAATGCAGAAAGGAAAACTATCCCTGAAAAAAGAATCCTGAATTTCATAAGTAAGTAAATTAGCGGATTACAATAACTTTATAGGCTCCTTTAAAGGAATTATTTTTATATAGATTGATAAAATATGTGCCCCCGGAAAGACCTTGTAAAGAGATCAACTGTTGGTTTTCAGTTTTTGGCAAATTATAGGATCGCACTATTTTACCATTAAAATCAATCATTTCGAGAATAACTTCCTCGTTAGAATCATTCTTTCGATATTCAGTAATTATATAATCTTTTGCAGGATTAGGAAAAATTTTAAATCAGACATAATTGGTCGTGTATATGTCCAGTGAAAACGGTCTCTCCAAGATGATTTCATCTTGGTCTCACTGACAATTGGTTCATGATAATCCAGTAAATCAGATGCAATCAGTATGTTCCTTGCCCCAGCCCCAGGATAAGTTGTTTCATCGGAGGCCCACAAGGTGTCAAAGGCATTCTCAAGGGTGATCAACGGATAAGATTCAAAAACCAGGAAATGATTCCCATATGTATCGATCAGGACCACCCATACTAGGCTGGAGTCGCTGAGCAGGTTTATCCCACCTGAAAAGTTCATTGAATAGACAGGCGCTGTTCCTGAAAAGGGGGTGAAGATGCTGTCGGAAGAAAAGGTCTGATTGATCTGAACGACCTGTGCATTAAGGGATGAAACGCTAAATAGTGAGATGAGCAAAACAAAGATTGAATAAGTAAGCGCTTTCATGGCTTTTTAATATTTGAACACTGTAAATATAATCTATTATCTGGATTCTTCAGGATAGTATATGAGTTTTCTAAATTTATTAAAACATCATATTCAGCATAAACCAATAGATTTTTTGTAATTAACGTTTTGAGGCTTGGCGCAGTGGCGGGTTTAGCTTCGCTGACTTTCAGTTCGGAGCACAAAACTGTCAACCACCACTGAACTTAAATAGAAGCACGAAGCTCCAAGTTTGCACGTCAGCCCGCCTGACGCAAAACCCGTGTTAGCGGTTCGTTTTTATTTCATCTTTTTTGTCCGTATAAAAATCATTGCGCTTGCTGTCGTTACAATTCCCATAACCAAAGCTCCGATTGCACCTTGTATCGCATAGTTTTGGTAATTGAAATTGGCTTCTGCTTCTGCTGTCGTTTTGAAATAGCCAATTTCTACTGAACGTTTTATTACGTTCGGAAAATATTCTGGTGTAATGACAAAAGAAGTTACCCATTGTGTCAATGGACTTAACAAAGCAATGATAACAGACAAAATAATCCCCGAAATAAGTCCTTGTTTGTAGTTCATTTGTCCGTCATAAAAATTTTTCTTTTGTCTTTCAACGCCATTACCATTATGATAATTGCAGGAATTGCAAAAAGGTTAGTCAAGTAAAGATGATAGTCAATATATTTTCCGTGTAGTCCGCACAGTTTTTCTAACACCATCCAAAGTAATCCCATTACAGAAAAGATAATTGCCCATTTAATTTCAATTTTTATATTTTTCATATTCAGTTGTATTATTTATTTTGCAATGAAATTTTAATAAGTTTTTCTAACTGTTTTTGGTCAATGTCTGTTAGTTTGTTTATGTAAAGGCAACCAACACCTGTTTTGAACTTGCCTAATTTTTGAAGAGTGTCTTCGTGTTTGTTAATGTCAATAGCAAGATATAATGATAGTTTGCTTTCCGTGGTGAAAAGCCTATGAGAAACCAATCTACTTCTCTGCCTGTTTTTGGGCTTTTATATCTTTTGTTGCCAAAACCTATGATTGAAGCTCCCCATATTTTTGGTTCTTCGCCACTAATTTTTTTCATCATTTCAATAATGGCAAAACTGTCTGCACGTTTTTGTTCGTTGTCCACTTTGTTAACAAAGTCTTCAACGTTTGCTGTCGTTTGTTGAGTTTTTATTTTAGCTACTTTGCTCATACTTTATTTTTTTAATGTTTTTTCAAAGTTGTCTGTTTTTGGTTGCACTGTCCTCCGTTAAAATGATTGCCAACGTTCCGCAAATCATTATTTTTTCAATCCCTCTATCTGATGTATCGTTCCTCCACCTAAACCTCCCCATCTTAAGTATAAATGTAAAGTATCACGAGACAAGAATTTTCCACTGCAATAGTGTGTCGGAAAATCAGATAATTCCCCATTCTCTCCAATAGTCAATGTTATTGTATTTTCAGTTGTATATTTTATCATAATCTCATTATCTAATTCTCCATATACAATTTTTCCTTCATAATGTACTGAGTCATGGTAATAGTATCCTATGCTATCTGTATTAAATTCAGTCCTATCAACAATAAAAACCCAATCTCCAATATATGTATCTCGATAATCATTATCTTCCTTTTTACAACTAAAAACGATTATAAAAATAATCCCCAAGATAATCACATATTTTAATATATTTCTTTTAATCATTTTTCCTAAATCATTTATTCTTAATTTGTTACTTTATCTTGTTAAACATTTATTCATATTTTAGTTTTATGCTATCGTCAGTACTTGTTTTTATTCAAAAGTAATTATCACTTTTCTTCATGACTATACGCTACAGATTTGTGAAAATCATAATGTTTGCCAACGTTGGCGGAATGGTTAGTTGCCGATTCCGAAGCACTTTCCCATCAAGTATAACTACTTTTGATACGAGCTGTGCCGCTCGAATACTTACTGCACCGGCAATTAACTATACCGCTTGTTAGCAGGTTGTTGTTATTTTTTTCGTTAATGTTTCAGTTACTTTATCCCAATATTTTTTCATTTCTTCTCTCTGGTTACTGTCAATAAGTTTTTCTTGGTGAATACTAATTGTTGTTTTGCCTTTTGCTTCAATCACTCTGATTTGTAGAGTTGAAGTATTTGTCCAATTTTTGGGCTTCCAAGTCAATCTTATGTGTGAATTTGGTTTGAATACATTAACTTTTCCTTCAACCCCTTCTTTTGTTTTGTAAGTTTCATTGAGGTCAAATTGG
The DNA here is from genome assembly GCA_019135895.1 of Bacteroidota bacterium. GTDB lineage: Bacteria > Bacteroidota > Bacteroidia > Bacteroidales > WCHB1-69 > JAGVVH01. Next base: position 9,149 of record JAGVVH010000507.1, read on the forward strand.
TTTGAATTTATTTTTCCAAGCCATATTTTAAGACCTTCTTCTGAAAACAAGAAATCCCAGGCTATGTCAAGAGAAATAGGAATCGATTTTCTAATACCTATTTGAAATCCAACGTCTTTGGTCTGTCCAACAATCTTTGTCTTTTCCATAATTCAAAGTTGTTCAGAAATAAATGCTGTTGCATCTATCTCAATTAAAAAATCAGGATATGCCAAACCTGCTACTACAAGCACAGTAATTACTGGAGGATTTGATGTGTTTAAAAATTTCTGCGAGATTTGAAAAGCTCCATAAAGATTTTGTCCTTGAACAATATGGATAGATAGTTTAACCAAATTGTCAAAAGTTGCCCCACAACTTTCGAGTGCAACTTGAATATTCTGCATTACCTGTTCTGTTTGAGCCTGAATATCCCCTTTACCAACAAATTCTCGATTCTTATTCACAGCATTTTGTCCACCAATGTAAATTGTCTTACCGTTGCCTTGTGTTGTCACAACCTGTGAAAATGCCGGATTTTTCATAAGTCCATCTGGGTTGATTCGTTCAATTTGTCTTGTCATATTTTTGTCTGTTTATTAGTTGTTGTCTTTTTACAATGCCCGCTAACGTCCGAAGCTAAGTGCAGGTGGGCATTTCGGAGCAATCAGCTTTCAAGAGAGTACAAATATAAACAAAGTTTCCAAATTTCAATACCGCACAATTTGCCCGTTTGCATTTAGCTTTTGTTGGCAACTGGGCGTTTTAATGCCATAATACAGAAAATAGATGTATCTGTAATTTAATCAGGGACGGGCTTTGTTCATTTTTACTGCAGCATATATCGGTGCAGCTCCTAGACAAAGTAAGAAAATTAGAATAATAAATACGTTGACACCTGAACGATGAAAAATCATCGAGGAAGTTTGGGAGAAAGTAATATAAAGGACTAACAAGCAAATAGTCATTTTCATAAAAGAAATTGTGCGCTTGCCGATTGTGTACAACACTTCTGCATTATGTTCACTAACCTCAATTGGATAATTAAAAATATGAGGAAACCTGTTTAAATACGTCATTCCTACATACGTTATTAAACCTGTTGTTGGCAAAATAAACAACAACCACCTAGATCCAAATGAATCAGCTTGACCAATTGCATTGTAATGTATTGCTACACTACTTGGGTACTTGCCAAAATAGTAAATAAGAAGAATAAATGAAAGTGCTAAAGAAATAATTGAAATACCCTCAAAAAAGTAATCCAATCTAGTTTTTTTTATATGAATTCTTGGACGAGACATAACTTTCAATTTAGTTAGAAATTTGTTTTAAATTGAGAGCGATTACTTGCTTAAGTGCTTCTTTATCTACATTAACTAATTTATCAGGAAATTCTCGTTCCAGAATTGTGATAAATTCTGTCATTTGGGCTTGCTCATACTCAGATAGCATCATGTAAGTATCTGATGAATTACCTCCATTTAAAGCCCATATCTGTAATAACATTGGATCATTGTTTATTAATGATGTAGAAGAATCACTTCCCCATGTTTTCCATACCCAAGTACCAGCTGCTGCAGCTACAATAACGGTACCACCTCCTGCAACATTTACAAGAGCAAGATGCGATGCAACGAATGCCCATACAGCAACAATTGCTCCTACAGCTATTGCAATAACAAACGCTACTACACTACTATCTCCATTTTGTAAGTCCATCAAAGACAATAATGATGGATTTGCTTCTATTAACTTGTTAATGCGTTCAATATCTGCAATTTGAAAATTGGTTACTAAGTTTTTCTCTTTACAAAGTCTAATAAACTCACTAATATTATTTTGCTGAATTGCATTGTAAATATCTATATCTGCTATTGAGGTAACGAGTTTAATCAAATCGTCATCTAAAGAAATAATTAAACCCGAAAACCCAGAAGATTCAACGTAACCGTTAGGGTTTTCAATGAATTGCGCAGCTTTGTTTCTATCTTGGAGGATATCCAAGGTAAGTCTGTTTATAAAGTCAAAATATTTTCTATCATCTTCACTTATTTGAATATTTAGCAAAATGTGCGTACTACCGCTCTTTAACATTTTTTGAATATTTTTATTGATATCAGGCACTGACTTATCAACATAGAGTAAATCATAATCCTTTACACAGGACTCTAAAAGAAGAGTTGTTGCTAATGCACCCGAAATGATTTGTTTGTAACCCGGTTTTCTTTTCATTGGTTAAAAATTTAAGTTAAACAAATTGATTTTGCATATAGAGAATATTTCAATAATACTCTTGCCATAGCCTCTTTGTAGTGTAATTGAAGAATCTCAATATTTTCTCGTTCTTTAAAAATTTCCGAACAAATATTACATATATGCCCAGTAATAAATCCATATTGAACTTTTCGCTTTTCATAAATAAATTTTAAAATGCTCATTGGACCTTCAATAAAGAGCCAAATTTTAAGAAAATCTTGAAATTGTGATTCGTATAAATGCTTGATTTCACTCTCTTTAACACTTCCCAATCTTAAAGGAATAATATACTCACTGGTTAAACCACAGCATGCCAACATTTGTGAGTATGGGTTAATTGATATTGTGTTAAACAATGTTGTACATCCTTTAGAATTATCATTGTACACAATCAAATCTTTATATGTTATTTCTGATTCTTTATTAAACTTTATCCAAACACCACTTTCGATTTTTAAATTTGGTTTTTCATTATTGGTTGGGAACAGATAGGATTTAAGTCTTTCATCCTTAAAAAATCGTTCGACTTTAAATATCGATTTATCATGTTTTTCAACGTTTACAATACAAGTTAATCCAAGATCTACAGATGCCATACAACCATTTACAATATTGTCATATGGTACCCATTCAAGATGATCATCCCCTGTACTAAAATTTATTTCATACAAACCCGCATTTTTAAGTTTTTGCAATTTATTAAATGCAATTCTGTAGCTTTTAGCCCAATAACCATTTGTTACAATTCGAACAAGAAGTCCATTTTCTTTACCATGTTTAATTATTTCATAAATTTTATTGCCTAAAAGCATACATTCCCCGCCTGTTAAAACCAATACTTTAAGGGTGCTTCTATATGCAGAAAGGCTTTTGTCTATATATGATTTCATTTCATCCACACTTAATTGCTCTCTAATTCGGGGATTGCAACCAAAACAACAATTTTTGCATACAGCAGAGCATTTATAGGTAGTTAACAATGAAATAGTCTTTGGCGGAATTATTGTAACATCCATAAGATACACATTATGTTTAATTTATCAGCAAGCAAAGGTAAGATTCCCAAACTATCAGAAAAAGATAGTAAACTATCATTTTTTATCAACAAGTACTAGGCAATAAGTTTTTCTATAAGTACAATATCCAATCTGGTACCCGAGCCGCCTTAGGTCAGATATATATCTATAAAGAGTGGGTAATGAAACATAAACTCTTTTACTAAGTTCTTCAGCAGTACCTGTTTTTCCTTTTTCAATCAATTCAAGAATATATTCAAGTTTCTGTTTTCTATCTACAAAATTCATAACCCGAAATTTTTAATTTATTTTAAATTAACTATATACATAGACTAGTTCGTTATCATCGCCTTGTTGCCAAGGTTCCGGTGGTTTGGGCTGCTGGGGAGTTAAGAGCCAACGGCGTCATCCCACGTTAAAACCATGCTAAATTACTAAAAACTTTCGTATCTGCAAATCTACCTCAGTAGGCTAAACCACCTGTTGTAGGCTGGGCGTTTTTCATCCCATTTGGTTTAATTTCTTAATTCTTTTTTCTCTTTTTTTCTGATAATCACTAATCTCTCGGTATAGTAGACAATTAGTTGAAAAAATCAAATCTGATAGAGGGCAAATTATAACATTTTCATTATTGTTTTGAACAGTACACATTATGCCTGATATAACACCACTATTATGTACATTCGTAATTGTCAATTCTGTCTTTAGTGTTATTGAATTCTCTTTGTCTCGAAAAATCTGCACCAGTTCCCTTATTAGCATAGCAGTCAATGAAAGATTTTTCTCAATTTTTTCTGTCAAATCCTTATATTGTTCTGAAATATCCATTATTTATCAGTTTACCAAAGGTCAAATTTACGTTGTTCAATTGGTATCCTTCTCACTTTTTCTATGTTTGTCAATATTTTATCAAGTACTTTTTTAAAATCCTGCTTTCTTGGTGCATCGTCAAAGAAAATATCCATTATTACTTCTTCTAAATCCCAATCTGTTAACCATTCTTTAATCATTGATTCTGACTGGTCAAGATATTCATTGTCAGTCTTGCAATCACTTGCCAATACGCCAAATTGTAAAGTCAAATCATGATGAAATCTCTCTGCTGTATCAATAACTGCAGTATGTGTCTCTCGTGATAAATCATTAGTATCCATATGCTGTGTCGTTTTTCTCGCCTTGCCTACAACGGTTTGCAATATGACCAGTGGCGGATTGCGGGTGACATCCCTGTCAACCGTTACAAAACTTTGCGCGGGGCAGACGCTTTC